>JAGSPS010000063.1 GCA_018262315.1 Deltaproteobacteria bacterium
ACCCCTTCGACGAAGCGCGGCGGCGCATGGACCGCTGGGGCGAAGCGCGCGGACGACCTACGCTCGGCGCCCCGCGAGCGGAGGTGGGGTTGGATCTCGGCGACAGCGCGATCTTGATCGCCGGCGGAATCGCCGCCGGCGTCGTGAACACGCTCGCCGGCGGCGGCTCGTTGATCAGCGTGCCGCTGCTCGTGTTGATCGGACTGCCCGCGACGGTCGCGAACGGCACCAACCGCATCGGCGTCTTCGTCCAGAATCTGGTCGCGGCGTGGAGCTTTCGCGCGCAGGGCGTCTCGGGGCTGGAAGGCGCCGCGAAGGTGGTGCTGCCGGTCGCCCTCGGATCGCTCGTCGGCGCCTATACCGTCGCGAAGCTCGACGACGTCACCTTCCAGCGCATCTTCGGTCTCGTGATGTTGATCGATCTGATCCCGATGCTGCGCAAGGCGCGGCCGGGCGGTGAGCACGCAACGCGACCGTGGCCGCGCTGGCTGCTCTTCACCATCTTCGCGTTGATCGGACTCTACGGCGGCGCGATCCAGGCGGGCGTCGGCCTGCTGATGGTCGGCGCCCTCAACCACACCGGCTACGACCTGGTGCGCGCCAACAGCATCAAGGTCGCCACCAACGTGGTGCTCACCGCGTTCGCGATTCCGATCTTCGTGTTAGCCGGCCAGGTCTCCTGGCTGCACGCAGGCGTGCTCGCGATCGGGTTCTCGGCGGGCGGCGCGCTCGGCGCCCGGCTCGCGGTGACGGGCGGCGAGCGCGTGATCCGCCCCGCGATGATCCTCGCGATCCTGGTGCTCGCGGGTCGCATGCTCGGCCTCTACTGACCCAGCGGCGCCGCGGCCGGGTATGATGCGCGCCCATGAAGCGCGTACTCGGTCTCCTCGCCCTCGTCCTGCTCGCCTTCGCCGCCGTGCTGCTCGGACGCGCGGCGACGCTGCGTTCCGCGCAGCTCCAGGTTGCCCCCGCCCCTCGCCTGGAGTTGGCCGATCCGGAGGCCATGCTCGAACGATTCGCCGCGGCGATCCGCATCCCCACGATCTCGCACCAGGATCCCAGCCAGGACGACCCCGCCGTCTTCCAGGCGTTCCGCGATCACCTGGAGCACAGTTTTCCACTGCTGCACGCGACATTGCGACGTGAACTCGTGAACGAGCGCAGCCTCGTCTACACCTGGCCGGGTCGCGATCCCGCGAAGCCCGGTGTCGTGCTGATGGCGCACCAGGACGTGGTGCCGATCGAGCCGGGCACCGAATCGAACTGGGAGCAGGAGCCGTTCTCGGGCGCGATCGCCAGCGGCTTCGTCTGGGGCCGCGGCACGATGGACACCAAGAGCAAGCTCGTCGCGAGCTGCGAAGCGGTCGAGCGGCTGCTGCGCGACGGCTTCCAGCCCACGCGCACGATCCACCTCGTATTCGGCCACGACGAAGAAGTCGGCGGGCGCGACGGCGCGCTCGTGATCGCGAAACGCTGGGAGGCGGATGGCACGCGCTTCGATTGGGTACTCGACGAAGGCGGCGCAATCGGGTTGGGGATCGTGCCAGGCGTCGCGGCGCCCGTCGCACTGATCGGGATCGCAGAGAAGGGCTACGTGACACTCTCGCTCATCGCGAGCGCCGAGGGCGGCCACTCGTCGATGCCGCCGCCGCACACGTCGATCGGCATCCTCGCCGCGGCGATCGAACGCGTAGAGGGAAAGCCACTGCCCGCCGCGCTGCGCGGCGCCACCCGCCAGTTCCTCGCCGCCCTTGCGCCCGAGATGGAGTTCCCGATGCGCGTCGCCGTCGCGAACGGCGACCTGCTCGAGCCCGTGCTGCTGCGTGTGCTCGCCAGCTCGCCGCGCTCGAACGCGACGATCCGCACCACGACGGCCGTGACGATGGTGCACGGCGGAATCAAGGAGAATGCGCTGCCCGCGACCGCGCAGGCGCTGGTGAACTTCCGGATCCTCCCCGGCGATTCGGTGCAGAGCGTGCTCGAGCACGTGCGCCGCGCCGTCGGAGACCCGCGCGTCACCGTCGAAGTGGGCGACACCCACACCGCCCTCGAGCCGTCGCCGGAGAGCCGCGTCGATTCGGAGGCCTTCGCGCTGCTCGCGCGCACGATCCGCGAAACCAACCCCGACGCCGTGGTGGCGCCGAATCTCGTGCTCGGCGGCACCGACTCGCGCCATTTCCGCGCGCTCTCGGACAACGTCTACCGCTTCGTTCCGCTGCACTTCGCCGCCGACGACCTGAAGCGCGCCCACGGCACCAACGAGCGCATCGGCGCCGACGACTACCTCGACAGCATCCGCTTCTACATCCGGCTGCTCCAGAACGCCGGATGAGTTCAGCGCCAGCCGCGCACCCAGAGGCGCGGGGCGAGACTGACGAGCACCGCGCCGTCGCGACCCGTCCACCAGAGTGCGTAGCCGGCGTCGTGGACGCGCTGCGCAACTTCCGGGTGCGGCATCCCGAAGCGACTCCAGCGCGGCGCCGACGCCACCGCGACCATCCCGCCCACCGCGTCGAGAAAGACTGCGGACGACGACGTGCGACTGCCGTGGTGCGAGAGCTTCAGCAGCTCCGCGCGCAGCGGCGCACGACTCGCGACCAGCTCCGCTTCGGCGGGCGTTTCGAGGTCGCCCAGGAGCAGCAGCGAGCGGCCCGCCAACTCGATGCGCAGCGCGAGCGAGCGATCGTTCTGCGATCGCGACGCCGACTCGGCGGGCGGCGGCCACAACGGCGCAACGAGGAGGTCGCCAATCGCCTCGCGCGGCGATCCGGCGCCGCGCTCCTCGACGCGCACACCGCGGCCACGCGCCTCCGCGGCGAGCGCCGCGAGCGCGGGCTCGCGCAGCGCCCCGAACGGCAGCCACAGCCGTTCCGTGGGGATCGCGCGCAACACCGACGCGAGGCCGCCGCGGTGATCGAGATCTTCATGCGTCGCCACGGCGATCGCGAGCCGCCGCACGCCGAGCGCGCGCAGCGCGGGCACCACCACCGATGCACCCATGTCGACCCCGTCGGGCAGCGCGGTGCCGGCGTCCACCAGCATCGCGGCGTGCGTTCCCTGCACGAGCGTCGCGTCGCCCTGCCCCACGTCGAGATACACGACGCGCGGAGGCAGTGGTTCGATGCTCGGCGGGGGCGCGAGCGCAAGCGCGGCGAGAATCGCGAGAGTCCACGCGACACGCCGCGACACGCGCGTCGCGCGCACCGCGAACACGAGCGCCACGAGCGAGGCCAGCACGAACGGCAGCGCCGGTCGCGCCGTCCACGACGGCGGCGTAGCGCGCGCCGCGATCGCGAGCGCGTCGAGCGAGAACGAGCCGGCGGCGCTCATCGCGCGCAGCACGAGCCGGATCACCGCGGTCTCGGGTGCCATTCCAGCGAGCAACCCCGCACCGAGCGAGATCGGCATCAGCACGAAACCCGTCCACGGCACCGCGACGAGGTTCGCGACGAGTCCCCACGGCGAGACGCTGCCGATGACCGCCGCCGCGACCGGCGCGGTGGCAGCCGTCGCGAGCGCGCTGGTGTCGAGCAGGTCGAGCAGCCCCGCGCGGAGACCGCTGCGCGCCGCGCCGTCACCCGCCGGCGCCCGTCGCATCCCGAAGATCAGCGCGCCGCTCGCGAGGAACGACATCTGCGCGCCGGCGTCGAAGAGCGCCTCGGGTTCGAACGCCAGGATCCACAGCGCGGCGAGCGCGAGCGGCGCGCCGCGACGAACCGGACGCCGCAGCCAGACGGACGCCGCCAGCGCGACGAGCAACACGAGCGAGCGACGCACCGGGACTTCGAAGCCTGCGAGCAGCGCGTAGCCCGTTGCCGCGAGCACCGCAATCGCGAGCGCCGTGCGCCGGCGGTCGGCGACGAGCGGAGCGAAGCGCAGCGCATGCCGCGCAATGCCGTAGAGCAACGCGCCGACCAGCACGAGATGCAGGCCCGACACGGACAGCAGATGCGTCAGACCGAGCAGGCGAAACTGCTCGCGGCGCGCAGTGCCGAGCCCGCCGCGGTCGCCGAGCGCGAGCGCCGCGAGCAGCGCGCCGCCCTCGCCATGCCCGAGCAGGCGTTGCGACGCGGCGGCGCGGAACGCGTGCAGCTCCGCCAGCGGGCGGGCGCCTTCCTGATCGGGCAGGCGCACGACCAGATCGGGATGCGACGGCGCCCCGCGCGCGCCGATGCCGCGCCGCGCGAGATCGCGGGCGCGGTCGCCCACCCCCGGGTTGGCGCGCCCTTCCGGTGCGCGCAGCCGCGCGCGAACGCGGACGCGATCGCCCGCGAGGACGCTCCCGAGCGGTGTCGCGCCGGTTCCGGTGTCGCGTTCGCGCAACTGGATCCGCGCCGGAACGCGAGCCGTCTCGCCGGGCGCGGCGACGGCGTCCGCGACTTCGACTTCGACCCCGCCGTGCCCGTGTGCCGAGGACACGACGGTCGCGTCGAAGCTCGCTTCGAGCGGTGCGGCGGGCCGGGCGTGCGCGGCCAGCTCGAGCCGCGCCGCGAGCGCGAGCGCACCGGCGCAGCCGCTCAGCGCCAGCGCGAGCAGCGCGACGATCGCGTGCCGGCGACGCGCCGCGAGCGCGAGCGCCACGGCGCCAAGACCCGCGAGCAACCCAGCGCGCGCGCCGATCCAACCGGCGTCGGCCGCGAGGATGCCGAGCGCCTGCGCGACGACCAGAGCGATCAGGAAGGCGATGGCGCGAACCCCGCGCGGGACCGGGGTGTCGCGAAACGTATCGTGCGTCGCGCGCGCTCGAAAGGCGAGGCGCGCTCAGTGCCTCTTCAGTGGACCGTGCGAGGACGCGCGGGCGCGCTCGTCTTGGTGCGCATGCGCTGGACGTAGGTCGAGAGCACACGCAGTGCTTCGTCGAGTTTGCGCATCTCGTCCGAGAACGCGCCGAGTAGCCGCTGGATCTCGCGGAGGTCGCCCATGCTGCGCTCGAGCGCGGCTTCGCCGACGCAGTGCACTTCGTTCGCCGCGGCAATCCCGGCCAGCGCGGCCTGGTAGCCGTCGTCGGAGAGCGTGGCCGCAATCGCTTCGAGGCGCCGGCACAGCGCGTCGCGCAGTTCGGCACCGACGCCGAGGCGTTCGAGATCGCGCCGGATCTGCTGGCGGTCGCGCGCCCGAGGCGCAGGGCTGGGAGGAAACGGCATGGAACGACGACGGAGCAAGATCGATGCCTGCGCGCTGCGATGCGCAACGGCGCGCCAGAAACGAGTCGCAACCGCGACAAGCGCCGCGAGCTGCGCGTTGCCGTTCGGCACGCGACGCGACGCGCGGTGGACGTGCGCTCGCCATTCTGGGAACGGCTGCACCCCACCGCGAACGAAGATCCGGTCAGCGCCGCCAGGAATCGGGGACGTTGGCCTGATCGGCCTCGGCGTCGAGCGCTTCGAGCTGCCGCTCGGTTTCGAGCTGCTGTTGGTCGAGTTCGGCATGCAGCCGCGAGCGGCTCGGCGGCGTGGCGTCGCGCCTGTTCTCGATCTCTTCCATGCGCCGTTGCAGACCGCCGAACTCCATGCGCCACTGATTTTCGGAGCGGCCCCCGCGCAGGTCGCCGCCCTCGGCGAGGTCGTTCTCGACCAGCGTGAGCATGCCGGCCGCGGCATCGACCTGATAGGTGAAGCGGTTCAGGAACGAGAGACCGAGCAGGCCGATCCCCATGCTCGGCGAGATCGAGGCGGGAACGTCGGCAGCCTGCGCACTGCCGAGTTCGACCGAGTCGAGCGTGACGATCGCCTGCTCGACGACGCCGTTCGCGGTGGTGAAGCGCATCGTGCGCGCATCGGGGCCGGCCTCGACGCCGGCCTCTTCCGCAACCGCCTGGGGGATCAACACATAGCTGGCGCCCGTGTCCACCATGAACGGCGCGACGGCGCGGCCGTTGATGCGCACCAGCACGATCATGCCCGTCCCGGCGCGCTCCACCGGAATCCGGTGTACGCGTCCGCCGCCTGCGACGTTTCGACGAACCGCCGCGCGGCGGCCGGAACCCGGCGCCGGCGCTGCGGGAGCGTTCGAGAAGGTCTGCACCTTGCTCGGTGTCGCTTGCTCGTTGGCGCGCCGTCGCGCTTCGCCGCGCTGTTCCGCCGGGACGCCCTGCAAGTCTTGCGTGTAGTGCGAGTGTCCTGCCGCGTCCGTCCAGGTGTAGATCTCCCCGCGACTCGCGTTCGGCGCGACGGCGGCCGCCAGCAGCATCGAGAGGGCGATCGCGACGCACAGCCGGGGTCGAGGCATGGACACTCCTCCGCGAACCTTCAATCGGCCGGTCGCGGAGCGCGCTTGACGCCAGCGTCAGCCGTCGGGGCGCCGCTGCGTCGCGGGGGAGTCCACCTCCTCGAGCGCCGCGAAGAAGGATCGAATCCGCTGCGCATCGGCTGCCGAGATGCCATCGACGCGCGCGAGTTGCTCGACGCTTGCCTCGCGCACTGCACGCAGCGACCCCAACTCGCGCAACAGCGCGCGCCGTTTGCTCGGTCCCACGCCGCCGACCTCCTCGAGGATCGACGTCAGATGCACGCGCTGGCGCAGTTTGCGCTGGAATTCGATGGCAAAGCGATGCGCTTCGTCGCGGACGCGCTGGAGCAGCAACAGGCCGGCGCTGCTCGGCGGCAGCAACACGGCGTCCTTGCGCGCCGGCAGATGCAGCTGCTCCGCCTTCAGCCCACCGTGGCGCTTCACGCGCCGGGTATCGCCCCCGGTATCGCGCTCCTTCGAGATTCCGATCGCGTCGAGCGAGACGCCCGCGTCGCGCAGCGCCGCGACCGCGACCCCGAGCTGGCCCCTGCCCCCGTCGACCATCAGCAGATCGGGCAGCGGATCGCCGTCGCGCTTGGCGAGTCGGCGCGCCAGCACTTCGCGCAGACACGCGAAGTCGTCACCCGCCGCGGCCTCGCGGATGCGGTAGCGCCGGTAGCCGTTCTTGTCGGGCCGCCCGTCTTCGAAAGCGACGCGGCTCGCGACCGCCAGCGTGCCGCCGAGTGTCGAGACGTCGTAGCACTCGATGCGGCGCGGGAGCCGCGCCAGCGCCAGTCGCTCCTGCAACTCGGCGAGCGTCGCGAGCACGCTCGCGTGCGCGTCGAGGCGCTGCGCGAGTTGCAGCTCGGCGTTGGCGTTCGCCATTCCGACCTGTTCGCGCAGCGAGCCGCGGCTGGGCACGCGCAGCGTCACCCGGCGGCCGGCGCGCTCGCTGAGCAGGTCGCGCAACGCATCGGCATCGGCGGGCTCGAGCGCGAGCAGCACTTCGCCCGGCACGACCCGGTCGGGCACCGCGTAGTACTGGCCGAGCAGCGAGCCGAACGCCTCGGCATCGTCGAGCAGGACTTCGGAAAAGCGGTGCGAGACGTGCCCCACGACGCGGCCCCCGCGCACGTGCAGCACGGCCACTTCGACTTCGCCGCCGCGCCGCGCCCAGCCGAAGACGTCGCGATCGATCGCGTGTTCGCCGACGATCTGCTGGCGCTGCACGGTCTGCTCGACCGCGTCGATGCGGTCGCGCAGGCGCGCGGCTTCTTCGTAGCGTTCGTCGGCGGCGGCGCGTTCCATCGTCGCGGTGAGTTCGCGCACGAGTTCATCCGAGCGACCGCGCAGGAAGAGCACCGTTCCCGCGACGAGCTGCGCATAGCTCGCGGCGTCGATCAGACCGCAGCAGGGGCCCAGGCAGCGCTTCATCTCGAACTCGATGCAGGGGCGGCCGCGGCGGGCGTAGTCGCGAAACACCGGGTCCGAGCACGAGCGCAGCGGGAAGATGCGCCGCAGGTTCGAGATCGCGTCGCGCAGCGACTGGCTCGACGTGTACGGACCGAAGTACGCCGCGCCGTCTTCCTTGAAACGCCGTACCGGTGTCGGTCGCGGCCAGGGATCGCGCGCGTCGAGGCGCAGGCCGAGATACTGCTTGTCGTCGCGGAGACGCACGTTGAAGGGCGGCTTGTGGCGTTTGATCAGCTCGTTCTCGAGCAGCAACGCGTCCTTCACCGACGGCGTCACCACGACGTCGAGGTCGGTCGTGCGTTCGACCATCTGGGAAATCTGCACGCGCCCGTCGCCGCCAGCGCGGAAATACGATCGCACGCGGCTCTTCAGGTTCTGCGCCTTGCCGACGTAGATCACCCGGCCCCGCGCATTGCGGAACAGGTACACCCCCGGCCCACTCGGCAGCGCCTCGACCCGCTCCTCGATCCCCATGCCTTGGGGACGTTCCTGCTGTGTTGACTTTGTCGACTTCAAGAACGTCCCCAAGGCAACGCTCAGCCGGCGCGGAGGTGTTCGGATTGTAGGAGGCGGAGGCGGTCGCGAAGGGCGGCGGCGCGTTCGAAGTCGAGCGACTTGGCGGCGGCTTGCATCTCCTGGCGCAGGCCGGCGATCAGCGCGGGGAGTTCGTGGAGCGGGATCTCGGCTTCGGGGCGCTCGCGCACGGTCGCGACCGTCACGTAGTCGCGCTCCCAGATCGAGTCGCGCAGGCTGCCGATCTTCTTGACGATGCTGCGCGGCGTGATGCCGTGTTCGGCGTTGTAGCCGCGCTGCCGCTCGCGGCGCCGGTCGGTCTCGCCGAGCGTCGCGCGGATCGACTCGGTCTGCTTGTCGGCGTACAGGATCACGGTGCCGTTCACGTTGCGCGCGGCGCGTCCGATCGTCTGGATCAGCGAGCGCGTGGAGCGCAGGAATCCCTCCTTGTCGGCGTCGAGGATCGCGACCAGCGACACCTCCGGAATGTCGAGACCCTCGCGCAGCAGGTTGATTCCCACCAGCACGTCGAAGCCGCCCTCGCGCAGCTCCCGGATGATCTCGGTGCGCTCGATCGTCTGGATGTCGCTGTGCAGGTAGCGCACGCGCACGCCATGCTCGCCGTAGTATTCGGTCAGCTCTTCCGCCATGCGCTTGGTGAGCGTCGTGACGAGCACGCGCTCTCCCTTCTCGACACGCAAGCGGATCTCGCCGAGCAGGTGATCCACCTGGCCCGTGGCGGGGTGCACCTCCACCTCGGGATCCGTGAGACCCGTGGGGCGGATGATCTGCTCGACCACCACGCCCTTCGACTGCGTGAGTTCCCAGTCGCCCGGCGTCGCCGACGCGAAGATCATCTGGCCGGCGCGCTCGTACCACTCGTCGAAACGCAGCGGGCGGTTGTCGAGCGCCGAGGGCAGCCGGAAACCGTACTCCACCAGCGTTTCCTTGCGCGCGCGATCGCCGCGATACATCGCGCCGATCTGCGGGACCGTGATGTGGCTCTCGTCGAGCACCAGCAGGAAGTCGTCCGGAAAATAGTCGTAGAGCGTGTAGGGCGACTGGCCGGCCTCGCGACCGTCGAGCCAGCGCGAGTAGTTCTCGACGCCGTGGCAGAAGCCCATCTGCTCGAGCATCTCGAGGTCGTAGAGCGTGCGCTGTTCGAGGCGCTGGGCCTCGAGCAGCTTGGCGTCGCGCTGGAAGCTCGCGAGGCGTTCCTGCAGCTCGCCGCGGATGCCCTGGATCGCGCGGTGCAGCACCTCGGCGTTCGCGACGTAGTGGCTCGCGGGGTAGATCAGCGCGCGGCTCGGTCGCGACAGCACCTTGCCCCGCAGCGGGTCGATCTCGGCGATCCCGTCGACTTCGTCGCCGAAGAACTCGATGCGGATGGCGCGCTCGTTCTCGTACTGCGGGAACACCTCGACGACGTCGCCGCGCACGCGGAACGTGCCGCGGTGGAAGTCGACGTCGTTGCGCTCGTAGAGCATGTCCACGAGACGGCGCAGCAGGTCGTCGCGCGAGAGTCGCGCGCCGCGCTCGACGTAGGCGTGCATCGAGCCGTAGGTGACCGGCGCGCCGAGGCCGTAGATGCACGACACGCTCGCGACGACCAGCACGTCGCGGCGCGTCAGCAGCGAGTGGGTGGCGGAGTGGCGCAGCTTGTCGATCTCGTCGTTGATCGACGAATCCTTCTCGATGTAGGTGTCGGTGGTCGGGATGTAGGCTTCGGGCTGGTAGTAGTCGTAGTACGAGACGAAGTACTCGACGGCGTTCTCCGGGAACAGCGACTTGAACTCCGCGTAGAGCTGGGCGGCCAGCGTCTTGTTCGGCGCCATCACCAGCGTCGGCCGGTTCACCGCTTCGACCACGCACGCGATCGTGAACGATTTGCCGCTGCCTGTGACACCGAGAAGAGTCTGGTGGCGGTCGCCGCGGGCGAGGCCCTCGACCAGTTCGCCGATTGCGCGCGGCTGATCGCCCTGCGGCGTGAACTCCGAGACGAGGCGGAAGCGGTCGTCCGACGCACGGACTTCGCGCGACGGCGACTCGTCGCGTTTCACCGCACCCGCCTCCACTTCGAGCCGTCCTTGCCGTCCTGGATCTCGATGCCCTCGGCGTCGAGCTGGGCGCGGATGCGATCGGCCGTCGCGAAATCGTGCGCCTGGCGCGCGGCGAAGCGCTCCGCGACCAGCGCATCGATGCGCGGGTCGCTCTGCTGCACGTCGTCCTGCGGCACCTCGGTCGCGAGACCGAGACCGAGCCAGGCGTCGAACTCGAGCAGCAGCGCGCGCTGTGCGGGCGGCGACAGCGCGCTGCGCGCCACCTCCCACGCGACGGCGAGCGCGCGCGGCGCGTTCAGGTCGTCGCGCACGGCGTCCCAGAAGCGCGTGCGCAACGCGTCGATCGCCGCGTCCTCGCCGCCACGCGCCTCGCCCGCCGCGTCGCGAACGGCGACCGCCGCGCGCAACAGTCTCCGGTAGCCCGTCGCGGCCGCGCCCATCTCCTCCCACGAAAACGCCTGCCGCTGGCGGTAGTGGGCCTGCAGGAAGAAGTAGCGGTACGCGAGCGGCTCGAAACCTCGCTCGATCAGGTCGTCGAGCACCAGCGCGTGGCCCTTCGATTTCGAGAGCTTTTCGCCGCCGAGGTCGAGGAATTCGTTGTGCATCCACACGTTCACCCACGGGTGTACGTCGAAGGCACACTCGCTCTGCGCGATCTCGTTGGTGTGGTGCACGGGGATGTGGTCGACGCCGCCGGTGTGGATGTCGAAGTGCGTGCCGAGATAACGAGTGCTCATCGCCGAACACTCGAGGTGCCACCCCGGAAAGCCGCGCCCCCACGGCGAGTCCCATTCCTGTTGCCGCGTGACGCCTGGCGCCGCGAACTTCCAGAGCGCGAAATCCTGCGGACTGCGCTTGCCCGCGACGTCGCCGATCCGCGCGCCGGCTTCCTGACCGGAGAGATCGAGGCGTGCGAACGCCGCGTAGCCGGGAAACCTGGAGGTGTCGAAGTAGAGCCCATCTTCGATGCGATAGGTGTAGCCCTTCGCTTCGAGGCGCTGCGCCAGCTCGATCTGCTCGGCGATGTGCTCGGTGGCCTTGCAGAGGTGCTCGGCCTCGAGGCAATGGAGACGCCGGCGGTCGCGCAGCCATTGCTCGGTGTAGGAGGCCGCGATCGCCGCCGCCGTCTTGCCGGCGCGCGCTGCGGCGCGCTCCATCTTGTCCTCGCCGCTGTCGGCATCCGAGGCGAGGTGACCGACGTCGGTGACGTTGATGACGTGTGTGACGCGCAGACCTTCGGCGAGCAGCGCGCGTTTCAGCAGATCCGCGAACAGGTACGGCCGCAGGTTCCCGATGTGCTGCGGCGCGTAGACGGTGGGACCGCACGAATAGACGCGCGCGTGCCCGGGCTCGATCGGCTCGAAG
>JAGSPS010000281.1 GCA_018262315.1 Deltaproteobacteria bacterium
GAATGCCGCAGCCGGGCGACGGCGTCACCTATGCAGCGAAGGTCGAGAAAAGCGAGGCGCGCATCGACTGGAAGCGGCGTGCTGCCGAGATCGATTGCCAGGTGCGCGCCTTCAATCCCGCTCCGGGCGCGTCGACGACACTCGATGGCGCGGAGGTCAAGGTGTGGCGCGCGCGGCCCCTCGCGATGCGCGGCGGCGAGCCCGGGACGATCGCGCGCGCATCGCCGGCGGAGGGGATCGTCGTCGCGTGCGGCGAGGGCGCGCTCGTGCTCGACGAGCTTCAGAAAGCCGGCGGGAAGCGCCTCGCCGCGGCGGATTTTCTGCGCGGCACACGTCTCGTGCCGGGACTCCGGTTCGGTGCCTGAGCGTATTTGAATTTTTCGCGACGGATCCCATCTAAGGGAACGTTCGACGAGGCGCCCGTATGCGCGCCGAAGCCTGACACCAGGAGCTATCCATGTTCGGCAATTGGCTCAAGACGACCATCCTGCTCGCAGGTATTCTCGCCCTCTTCGGCGCCGTGGGCGCCGCGATCGGCGGCACGCAGGGCATGATCCTCGCGCTCGTGCTCGGCGGCGCGATGAATTTCTTCGCCTACTGGTTCTCGGACAAGATGGTGCTGAAGATGTACAACGCGCACCAGGTGGACGAGACCTCCTCGCCGTACTTGTACGGCATGGTCAAGGAGCTCGCCGGGAAAGCTGGCCTGCCCATGCCGCGCGTGTATTTGATCGACGAAGCGCAGCCGAACGCGTTCGCAACCGGGCGCAATCCCGAGAACGCCGCCGTCGCGGCCACTACCGGCATTCTGCAGCTGCTCTCGCAACGCGAGCTGCGCGGGGTAATGGCCCACGAGTTGGCGCACGTGCGCCATCGCGACATCCTCGTCTCGACGATCTCCGCGACCATCGCGGGCGCGATCTCGACGCTCGCGCAGTTCGGCATGTTCTTTGGCGGCCAGAACCGCGAGGGCGAAGGCGGCGGCAACCCGGTGTTCGCGATCCTCGCGATGATTTTCGCCCCGATCGCCGCGATGCTCATCCAGTTCGCGATCTCGCGGACGCGCGAGTTCGGGGCCGACGCGGGCGGGGCAGACATCTCCGGCGACCCGGAAGCGCTTGCCGCAGCGCTCGCGAAAATCGACCGCGCTGCGCGCGGGCTGCCGATGGAGCCGGCCGAAGCGCATCCCGCGACAGCGCAGATGATGATCATCAACCCGCTTTCGGGCGGCGGCCTGCGCGGCCTCTTCAGCACCCACCCGGCCACCGAAGAGCGGATCGCACGCCTGCGCGAGATCGCGATGGTCGGCGCACGCTGACCGCCGCGCCGTACGTGTAGATGCGGAGGGGGCCGGCCGCCCCCTCCGGTGTTCTGACCGTCACGGATCGCCACGGGGCACCCGCGTCGCACTGATAGAATCGCGGGCTCCCAGTGGCCACTGCTTCATCGTCCTCACCGCCGTTTTCTCAGGCGCTCGCGATGGCGAGCGGCGTCGTTGCGCAGGTTGCCGGCGGCGCGAGCCTGAATGCTGCCCTCGCCGACGCCTTTCGGGCGCACCGAGACCTCGCTGCGGCCCTGCGCGGCGCCGCGCAGGATCTCGCGTATGCGACGCTCCGCGATTACGGGTTCGTGGACCGCATTGCCGATTCGCTCGCGACGCGGCCGCCGCAGCCTGAAATCCGGGCCCTGGTGATGGCGGCGATCACCGCGCTGCGCGCGGGACGGCGGGGCGACCATACGATCGTCGACCAGGCCGTGGAGGCTGCAGCGTCGCTCGCCGGCGAACGCAGCAAAGGCTTCGTCAACGCCGTGCTTCGCCGCTTCCTCCGCGAGCGCGAGGCCCTGGAGCGCGCCGCCGCGGCGACCGAAACCGGGCGCCATCGCCATCCGCAGTGGTGGATCGATCGCCTGCGCAGCGCCTACCCCGGCGATTGGGAATCGATTCTCGCGACCGCGAACACACACCCGCCAATGACGTTGCGGGTGAATCGCAGGCGCACGACCCGCGACGCGTACATGATGCGCCTCGCGGCTGCAGCGCTCGAGGCGCGGGTTCTCGGAGAAGATGGAGTGCTGCTCGCGCGGCCGATTCCGGTCGAGGCGCTGCCGGGGTTTCGCGAGGGCGAAGTCTCGGTGCAGGACGCGGGCGCGCAGCTCGCCGCCTCGCTGCTCGGGGCTGCCCACGGCATGCAGGTTCTCGATGCGTGTGCGGCGCCGGGCGGCAAGACGGCGCACATCCTCGAGCGCGCGGACGTCACGGTCACTGCTGTCGACAACGATCCGGCCCGCACGATGCGCATCCGCGAGAACCTCGATCGCCTCGGCCTCGTTGCGAACGTGGTCGTGGGCGACGCGACACGTCCCGGAACGTGGTGCGGCGACACCCGGTTCGATCGGATCCTTCTCGATGCGCCGTGCACGGCGTCCGGCGTCGTGCGCAGACACCCGGACATCAAGTGGCTGCGGCGCGTCGACGACATCGCGCGCTTCGCGGCGACACAGGAAGCGCTGCTCGAAGCGTTGTGGCAGCGCCTCGTCCCGGGTGGCAGAATGCTGTACGCCACGTGTTCGGTCTTCCCCGAGGAGAACTTCGTGCAGGTCGAGCGCTTCCTGTCGCGGCATCCGGAGGCGCGCCGGCTGGCGGTAGCGCATCCCGCCTCGGGCCAACTCCTCCCGGCGCAGGATCACGACGGCTTCTACTACGCGCTCCTCGAGATGTGGCCTGCTGCCTGACTCATGCCCGCCCGCGCCTTTCGCCTCGCCGTGCTCGCCGCGCTCGCCGCGCTGCTGTGGCTCGCGCTGCCCGTGTGCGCGGACGACATCGAGGTCGCTAACGCGCGTCTCACCGCGACCGATGAGGGCTATGCGCTCGACGCCGACTTCGAGTTCAACCTGAACCCGCGCCTTGAGGACGCGCTCGCGAAGGGCGTGCCGCTTTTCTTCGTGATCGAGTTCGAGGCGGAGCGCCCGCGCTGGTACTGGTGGAACGAGCGGGTCGTGCAGAAGACGTTGCAGATTCGGCTTTCCTACAATGCCCTGACCCGACAGTACCGCGTATCGAGCGGCGGCGCGCTCTCGCAGAATTTCGGATCGCTCATCGAGGCGCAGCGCGCGGTCGCACGGGTGCGGGACTGGCTCGTGCTCGAGCGCGCGCAGGTGAAGCCCGACGAGACCTTTCTCATCGCGCTGCGAATGCGGCTCGATCTGTCGCAGATGCCGAAGCCATTCCAGGTGAGCGCGATCACGAACCGCGACTGGGTGCTCGCCTCCGACTGGCAGCGCTGGCGCTTCACGCCGCCCGAGAAGCCCGGCCGATGACCTATCTCCTCATCGCAAGCGCGGTCGCCGGCGGGATTCTCCTCTTCCTGCTCGCTGCCGCGAGCAGTAACACCGCGCTTTTCGCGAAGCACTATCCGTTGCTGCTCGGGCTGAACGTCGTCATGGCGGTCGCGTTGGTGGGGCTTGTCGGCTATCAGCTCTATGCGCTGGTGCGCGCGCGCCGGCAGCGCGTGTTCGGTTCGCGGCTCACGCTGCGCTTCGTCGGGTTCTTCGCGCTCATGGCTCTCGTGCCCGGCGCGCTCGTCTACACCGTGTCGGTGAGCTTTCTGACCCGCTCGATCGAATCGTGGTTCGACGTGCGCGTCGACAGCGCGCTGGAGGGTGGCATCAGCCTCGGACGCAGCGCCCTGGAGAGCCTGCTTGCCGACCTCTCCGCGAACGCCACCGCGTTCGCTGGCGAGCTTGCCGACACGCCGCCCGCAGCGCTCCCGGTGCAGCTCGACCGCCTGCGCGAGCGTGCTGGTGCGTCGGAGGCGCTGCTCGTCGGCGCGAGTGGCGCGGTGATCGCGAGCGCCAGCCGCGACCTCGGCAAGCTCGTTGCCGACGCGCCGCCTCCGGGCGCGCTACGGCAGGCGCGGCAGGCGCAGCGCTACGCCGCGGTCGAGAGCGAAGGCGAGCGTGGCCTGCTCCTGCGGGTGATCGTTCCAGTGCGCGCGCTCTCGATCACCGGCGATACCCGCTACCTTCAGCTGGTCCAGCCGGTGCCGGCGTCGCTCGCCGCGAATGCGGAGAGCGTGCAGGCGGCGTTCCGCGACTACAAGGAGCTCGCACTCGCGCGCCAGGGGCTGCGGCAGATCTATCTGCTCACGCTGACGCTCACGCTGCTCTTCGCGCTGTTCTCCGCGATCGCGCTGGCGTTCATCCTGTCGCGGCGGCTTTCGGGACCTCTCGCCGACCTCGCGCAGGGCACGCAAGCCGTGGCCCGCGGCGACTTTTCCCAGCGCGCGGCGGTAAAGAGCGCGGACGAGCTCGGCATCCTCACCCGCTCCTTCAATGCGATGACCGGCCAGCTCGACGAAGCGCGCCGCGCCGCCGACGCGAGCCGTGCGCAGGTCGAGAATGCGAAGGCGCGCCTCGAGAACATCCTCGCGAACATCTCGGCGGGCGTGATGGTGTTCGATCC
>JAGSPS010000064.1 GCA_018262315.1 Deltaproteobacteria bacterium
TCGCGCCAGACCATCCCGTCCTTCACGTAGACGTTCCACGCGCAGTGCGCCTGGTACCAGCAGTTCACCCAGTGGCTGCTGCGCACGACCTTGTCCCAGGCCCAGCGTTCGCGGTAGACGTCGCGCCAGTCGCCGTAGGCGAGAGGCGCCGCCGTTGCCGCGGCCGCTGCCGGAGCCGCGGACGCAGGCTCCGCCAGGCGCAGCCGAAGCAGCCCGAGCCCCAGCCCCGCACCTGCTAGCCCGGCAGCGCTGATGCGCAGGAAGGTTCGCCGGTCGAGGCGCGGCCCGACGCTCATGTCTTCTTCCACTCGATGCTGGCCGGGTCGCGATCGAAGCCGCCGAACATGTCCTTCCACTTGTACGCGATCAGGATGTCGAGCACCTCGGACTTCTGTCCGGCGCGCGTCTTCGTCATCTCCCCCTTCAGGGTCGCGAGGACTTCGAGCACGCGCGGGCCGAACAGCGAGACCAGGTATTCGTTCGGGATGCGCGGTTGGTTCTCGTCGATCTCGCCGTTCGCGTCGAAGCGCGGCGGCGCCAGCGGCGGCACGTAGAAGACGTTCGGCTCGGTGCCGAACTCGGAGTGCAGCGGCAGCGCGACCTTGTACTTGTCGACGAGCTTCCAGATCGGACCGTTCTGGTCGTCGCGGTACCCGACGAAGCGCACCCGACCCGGACACTGCCGCGCACACGCGTTCGCCACGCCCTGCTCGATGCGCGGGAAACAGAAGATGCACTTCTGCGCGACCTTCTGGACGTGGTTCCAGTAGATCTTCTTGTACGGACACGCCTCCATGCAGAAGCGATAGCCGCGGCAGCGGTCCTCGTTGATGAGCACGATCCCATCCTGCTCGCGCTTCTCGATCGCCTGGCGCGGGCACGCTTCGAGGCAGGCGGGGTGCGTGCAGTGGTTGCAGATGCGCGGCAGATAGAAGTAGTACCCATTCGGGTATTCGCCGGCCCCCTGGTCCTCATCCCAGTTCGGTCCCCACTCGGGCTGCTCGCCCTTCACCTGCAGATGCGCCTCGGATCCCTTGCCGCCGAAAAAGACTTCTTCGTGGTTGAACTCCCAGGCGTCTCCGAACTCCTTGCGGGTAGGAATGCGGCTCGCGTTCGGCTGACCGTCGCGGAAGCCGCCCCCCATCTGCTCCCAGTCCTTGGGAGTGCCGAGACCGGGCATGGTGTTCACGGAATTCCACCACATGTATTCCATGCCCTCATCGCGCGTCCAAAGCCGTTTGCACGAGATCGTGCAGGTCTGGCAGCCGATGCACTTGTTCAGGTCCATCACCATCGCGAGTTGTCGCTTGACCTCGCCCATGCTCACCCCCTCGCGAGTTTCGTCGCGTCTAGGACCAGCTCGCGCCAGTCGCCCGAAAAGGCCTTGATGCCGCCCCGTTCACTGTTTGCGCCGTCCCACACCGCCACGGCGAAGCCGGTCTTCGCGCCGACCTCGAGCTGCGCCACGGGCTCCTTGGTGTCGATGCGCAGCGCGCGCGCAATCACGACCTGCCAGCGGCCTTCCTTCCAGACGCCGCGCGCGCGCACGAGCTCGACGTCGATCGTGCGCGACGCGCCGATCCCTTCCCCGATGACGTGTCGGCCGCCGTCGGCGTCGGAGCGCCAGTACCACGCGTTGACCGGCGCAGTGGGCGCCCCCATCGTCATCGCCACCGAAGCCGGCGTCGACGGCAACAGCACCGCCGCGGCGTCGGCGAACGAAGTCGTGTCGGTGAGATCGCGGTTCTCGGTGGGATCGGCCCACTCCAGCCGGAAGGCGAGTGCGCTGCCGGTGTGGAGCGCCGCAACCGTGATGCGCTCCACCGCACCGATCTTCTTGCCGGTCCAGGCGGCGCGGATGGCGCCGGTGGGCTGGAGCCCTACCGGGGTGCCCATCATGGCGATCGTCTCAGGCGCCGTGCTCCGCCACGGAGCTGCGTCTGCGTCGAGCAACGCTTCGACATCGACATTGGCGGCGTACGGGACAAGCATGCTTTCTCCTTGCGCTAGTGCGCGCTAGTGGCAGGCACCGCGAGATCAGCCAGCGTGAGATTCGCACGGCCCTGCAAGCGGGTTCGCGCGGCGAGGCGTCGCGCCAGCCGCTCGATCAACGCGGCCGGGAACGCCGGCGGGAACTCGGCGGTCGGCGGCGGCGCGGTCACGATTTCGAGGAGCGGACCCGCGTGCACGAGTTCCACCGCGAGCCCCTCGTGCTCCGGGACGACTGCGATGCGCGGGATCGGCTCCCAGGAGAAGCCTTCGGCGAGCACGAGATCGAGACCGCCGGGGAGCGTGGCCATCGCGTCCGCCAGCGAGACGTCGCGGCCGGCCACGCCGTCCCGACGCCAGAAGCTCGCAATCTGATCGCAGGAGATCAGCGCGACGGCGCTCGCACCGGACTCGAAGAGCCGGTAGGAGTCCTTGCCCGGTCGATCCGCGAGGAATCCGTGCGAGGCGTGCTTCACGCAGCCGACCGTCAGGCCGCGCGCGCCGAGTGCGGGGACCAGGCGCTCGAGCAGCGTGGTCTTGCCGACGCCCGATCGCCCCACGACGCCGATGACCGGCACGAGCCGCCCGGTCCCTCGTCCGCTCCGCGTCTGCACTCTCACGTCGCCTCCCGCGCGATTCACCGGAACCTACGGCAGCGCGCGCGGTGGCTGGCATGACCCCGGTCATACGGCGCCGAGACGGGCGACGGGATCCCGGCTGTCAGCCCTGGCTCAGGCCCGGCGGGCACGCCACCCGGCGTCGCTGCAAAGGGAGTTCGACCCGCAACGGCTTGCTCCGGGCCGGACGCATGCGAATTCGACCCGCCGCGCCGGGCGGAAGCAACAGCTTATGGTGTCACATTGGCCGGGAATCGAGGTGCGCCGGCGGCGCCGGGGTCGGAGCGTTGAGCGGCGCGACGATGCTCGCCGTGAAGCTCGCGCCTCCCGCCACCGCAACGGTTGCGCAGCCCGGTCCCGGCCCGCCGCCGAACCAGCGCAATCGCGTCACGGGCTCGAGCGCGATCGCCTACCCCTGCGGCGGCTGCCAGAGGAACACGATCGCGAATGGTGCGCGAGTGTGGCGAGTTCGAGCCCGACGGTACACCAACAGCAGGTGGTGTAGCCATCGCAAGCACGCACACGAGCTGGAGCACGACGCCGGTGGCCCAAATGAGCCACTCGCGCCGGGCTCCGGGTGTGAGTCCCGACGGCTGTCGAAGTGCGGAGACCGCAGGAGTCGTGGCTGCGAGCGTGGGGGCGACGGCTGCGGCGCGCATGGCGGATCACGGCGTTGATCGACATCAGTGGACTTCTAGCTCCAGGTATCAATCGTGTCCTTCCTTCCGCTAGGCTTGGCTCACGATCATTCCGGGCCCGATCACCTCGGGCACTCGGGGGCGGACGAGAGGGCGGATAAAGAGGAGATGGATCGATTTCTCTCTCAGACCGCCGAGTACGCGCTTCGCGCAGCCGCCTGGCTGGCGATTCACACCCCTCGGGATCCCGTGCGCGCGCGCGACCTCTCCGAAGGGAGTGGGATTCCACCGCACTACCTCTCGAAGATCCTCCGCCGGCTCGTACTCGCCGGCCTGCTGAAGTCCCAGAAAGGGCACGGCGGTGGGTTCATCCTGGCTCGGCCGCCCTCCGAGATCCACTTCCAGGACGTGTTGGCGGCGGTCGATGCCTATCCCACACCCGACCGCTGCGCGTTCGGATGGGGAACGTGCAATCCCAGCAACCCCTGCCCGCTGCACGAGTCCTGGTCGTGGCTCGGCGGGTCCTTTCGTGACTGGGCAGCATCGACGTCGCTCGCCGACGTGGCTGAAGCGGCCGCGCGCGGAAGCGCCGACTTGCACCCCCACTGAGCGCGGTGCAAGGGCCTCGGACCGGGGCCTCGGACCGGTGCCGGTGTCAGTACGGCGTCGAGCGCGTCGCTCGCCGAATCACGGCGGCGACCAGCCGTGCGATGGCCGGCCGAGTGACCGGTTCACTTCGCTCGCTGCGCCGCCTCCACGAATTCGAGCGCGGCGCGCACATTGCCGCGCTCGGCGAGATTGCCGAAGCGCGGCGCCGGGATCTTCTCGAACACGTTCTCACCGCAGATGCGCGCGCCACCCAGCCGGTGATCGCTGGTGACGAACGCGACGAGACGAGCGCGTGGCAGGGGAGTGCCGTACTTGGTCCCGAGTTCCGCAAGGTCGGGCACGCCCTGCTGGCCGCCCCTTCCTGCCAGGGAATGACATTCCGAGCAGTAGAGTTCGAACGGCTCCGCGATCCCACGGTCGGCGTCCGCAGCTCCCGCGGGCGCGGCCCAACCGGAGATCGCGAGGGCAAGGGAGATCGGGGGGGCAAGTGAGACGAGGGCGAGCGCAGTCGCCCTTGCGAGTCCGCGCATTGGCGTTCCCCTCCTGGACGTGGGGGGCGCGTTTTCCCCACAATCGACCGATCCGGAGGCCGCCGATATGACGCCGGTCATATCGCTGTCGCGCCGCCGCGATCACGGGGAACCCGGCGGCGAGCGTGGACCGCTCGCCGCGCCCGTCACATCAGGAGGCCGCGGGCTTCGACGGCGCGTCGTCGAGTTCGATCTCGACCGGCACACCGCGCGGCACGTGCACGGGACCCGAGAGGAACACGCGCGGGCGTAGATGCCCGTAGTCGCCGGCCATGTGCAGCGGCTTGTACGGCGAAGCGATCACTTCCATGTTTCCCTTCCAGCCCGCGAACTGGTACGGCTCCCATGCGTGGTAGATGATCGCCTGCCCGGGGCCCACCGAAGCCGACGGCTTCGCGGTTGCGCGGAACATCCCTTCGCCGTTGCCGACGCGCACCCGCGCTCCGTCGCGAATGCCCCGCTTGCGCGCATCCTCGATCGACATCCAGAGCGACGGACCGCCGCGCTGCAGGCGCAGCAGCATCGGATGCGCCCGCCAGATCGCATGGATGCTCCAGCGCGTATGGCCGCCGGTCAGCAGGATCGGATACGCGCCGCGCGCGGCGGGCAACGGCTTCCAACGCGGCAGCGCCTCGTCGGCTTCGAGGAACCACGGGTGGTCGATGTGAAACTGCTGGCGGCCGGTGAGCGTCGGCCACGGCTGCTTGCCCTCGACGTGTACGCGCGATGGCGAGAGCGTGCCGCCCGGCTCGATTTCGGAGCCGATACCACTCGTCGTTCCCCAGCGACCCGCGGTGCGAATCGGGATTGCGCCGGCGCGACGCGCTTCCTCCCAACCCACGCCGCCGGTGATCGGCGACCCGCGCAGGATCGTGTCGATCACCGCGACCTCGTCGCCGGGGCCGAGGCGGCCGTCGTCACTGAAGCGATCGTAGAGTGTCGCGAGCGCACCGCCGATCCCCCGCGCCTGTGCGCGTTCCTGCACCGCGCGTGCGAGCAGCGCCATGATCTCCCACTCGTTCTTCGATTCGCCGAGCGGCGGCACCGCCTGATCGCCGATCACGACGTAGGGCGCGAGCGCCACCGAGTACTTGATGCCGCGCTTCTCGTAGTAGCCGGCCGCCGGCAGCAGCAGATCCGACTTCATCCCGGTGGTCGAGAGGCGGAAGTCGATCGCGACGATCAGGTCGAGTTTCGGCCACAGCACGCGCTCGACCACCTGCGGAAGCGGCCAGCGGCGCAGCGGATTCACGCCGCTGGTCACGAGCACGCGCGGCGGTCGATCCGGCGCCGGTCGCACGCGCGCCCAGCCGCGGTCGAGGGCATCGCGCAGGTACGCGCGCGCCGGGCGCGGCAGGGTCGGATCCGCCGCGTCGGCGATCGGGTCCTGTACCGCGTCGAGGCCGCCGTGCACGTAGAGGAAGAGGTGGGAGGGCGTCCAGGGCATGCCGCCGACCGTCGCTTTCGCGATCGCGTCCTCCATCGCGCGCGGCGGAGGCGTGTAGAAGCGCAGCACCTGGCGTTGGAGCCACGACGGACCGCTGCCCGGCAGCAGCGCATCGCCACCATCGAAGGGGAGCCACGCCGCGAAGCGGACGCCCGAGCCGGTGCGACCGTGCTGACCGCGCAGCGCCGAGAGCAGGATCAGCGCGCGCTGGAGCAGGTCGGCGTGGTAGTTGCGGTTCGAGCCCCACGAGGCGTAGATCAGCGTGCGAGCCGATCCCGCAAAGAGCTGCGCCAGACGTTCCTGCACGCCGGGTGCGACACCCGTGATGGCCTCGACGTGGGCGGGATCGTAGGCGGCGAGCCGTTCGCGCAGCAGGTCGAGAACGGGGACGACGGCGACCTCGCCCGCCAGCGTCGCAACGAGGTGTCTACCGGTGAGGGATGGCACGAGTGTGTCGAGCGCCAGCGACCCGCCCAGCCCGCGCGTGCCCGGTGCCTCGGCGATGCGCCCCGTCACTTCGTCCCAGACGTAGAAGACATCGTCGCGTCCGCCGGCCTCGAGGTCGGCCTGGCGCAGGAACCGGTGGGTGTCGGTGCGAACCAGGAAGGGCAGGTCGGTCTGCTCGCGCAGATAGGCGGCGTCGATGGCGTCGCGCTCGAGCAACGCGCGGGCGATCCCGAGCGCCAGCGCGGCGTCGCTGCCCTGCCGGGGATGCACCCACAGTGCCGCGTGCAGCGCGCTCGGCGAATAGTCGGGCGCGATCGTGACGACCGTCGCGCCGCGGTAGCGCGCCTCGGTCGCGAAGTGCGCGTCGGGGATGCGCGTCGACGCGGGGTTGCAGTGCCAAAACAGCAACGTGTCGGCGCGCGCCCAATCGTCGGCGCTGCCGTCGACGAACGAGGTGCCCCACGTCTGCACGGCTCCCATCGCGAGGTCGCCGGTGCCGCCGAAGCCGTCGAGCAGCGTGCCGCCGAGTAGCGAGAACAGACGCACCTCACCGGTCAGCCCCGGGCCGGCATCGACGTTCGAGGTGCCGTTGTCGTAGACGACGGTCTCGGGCCCCCCTGCCGCGCAGGCATCGATCACGGCATCCGCCACGCGCGTGAGCGCGTCCTGCCACGAGACGCGGCGCCAGCGTCCCGAGCCGCGCGGACCCACGCGCTCGAGCGGATGGACGATGCGATCGGGGGCGTGCATCAGGTCCGAGTAGCAGGCGCCCTTCTGGCAGCCGCGCGGCGCAAAGTCGGGCAGGCCCGGGGCTTCGCGCGCGTACACATCGGCCTGTTCCTCGCGCCACACCATGCCGTCTTTCACGTACAGGTCCCAGGCGCAGGCGCTGAAGCAGTTGGCGCGCAGATGCGTGCCGCGAACGACGCGGTCCCAGCGCCACGCGGCCCTCCAGAGATCGCCGACGCCCTGGTAGCTCGCAGCGGGCACGGGGATCGCGGCGTCGCTCGCGGCGGCCGCGATGCCGCTCGGAACGAGCGCTCGCAGCGCGAGCGCGACGCCGCTGAAGGCGCCGGCGGTCAGCAGCTCGCGGCGCGTCAGTGCCGTCACGGCGCTACACCGCGGCGTCGAGGCGCGCGACATCGACGCGCGTGTCGCGGTCGGTCTGATTCGGCTCGTAGTGCGCGTAGCTCCAGTGCAGGTGGCCGTAGTCTCCCACGAGGTGCGGGATCTTGAAGGGACTCGGCGCCAGGTACTGGTGACTGTTGCCGTTGCGGAACTGGAACGGCTCCCAGGCGTGGTGGATGTGGAGCTGAGCGGGCCGGATCGAGCTGGCCAGCTTGGCGCGTGCCACGAAGGTGCTGAGATCATTCCAGACGCGAACCAGATCGTTGTCGGCGATGCCGCGCGCTCGCGCATCGGCGTGGTTCAAGTACACGACCGGTTCACCGCGCTGGAGCCGCAGCATCAGGGCCTGGTCGCGCCACATCGCGTGAACGCTCCAGCGCGCATGCGCGCCCGTCAGTGTGAAGGGGTGCGAGCCGCCGGCGGCGGGCGGCGGCTTGTAGGTGGGCAACTGCTCGCCGACCTTCGCGAACCACGGATGGTCGATGTAGAACTGCTGGCGGCCGGTGAGCGTCGGGTACGGCTGCTTCTTCTCGACGAAGTTGCGGAAGGGCACCACGGGCTCGACGGCGCTGTATTCCGAAAAGATTCCCGCCGTCCCGCCCGGCGTGCCCAGCGACGCGATGCGCCGCGCCCCGCCGTCGCGGCGCAGATCTGCGAGGGCGATGCCCTTCGTAGCGCCCGAGACGGAGAGGATGAAATCCGTGACGGCCTCCTGCGCATCGGGGCCGAAGCGGCCGTCGTCGGTGAAGCGGGCGTCGAGCGCGTCGATCGCGCAATCCTGGCCGTTGAAGCCGCGCACGCTCGCAATTCCGCGTCGCTGCGCCGCCTGCGTCACGTGCGTGGCAAGGTTCGCAAAGAGTTCCCATTCGGGCTTCGCCTCGCCGAGCGGCGCGCTCGCCCGGTCGCCGAGCGTCACGTAGGGAACGAAGGCGGCGATGTACTTGATGCCGACCTTCTCGTACCAGCCGGCCGCGGGCAGCAGGATGTCGCAGTAACGACTCGCGGCGCCGGGCGCTGGGGACATCGGGAAGTGTTTCTTCGCGAGCGCCTCGGCGAGATAGGGCGCCGCGCCCTCCGGCAGTGCCGGGTCGCCGTGCGCCGCCGCGAGTTCGTGCTCGCCGAGCCCCCCGTGCACGGCGTGGAACAGCGAACTCGGCACGTACATCGACTCGAACTGACGCCGCACGGCCTCGGGCTGCACGTAGGCGCGCGCGGCGGTCACGGCCAGGTCGAGCAGGCCGAGCCCGTCCTGCATCGCCACGAGCCCCATTCCGTCGAGGGCGACGAAGGCGCCCGAGCGCCAGCCGCCGCCCGCCCGCCCGAGGTTACCGGTGAGCGAGGCGAGCAGGATCTGCGAGCGCTGCACGAGGTCGGAGTGCAGGTTCTTGCAGTTGCCCCACTGAGAGATGATCAGCGCGGCGCGCGCCTTGGCGAACTCGCGCGCGAAGCGGCGGATCGTCGCGGCCGATATGCCGGTGATCGCCGCCGCCGGCTCCGGGCCGAGTGCGGCGAGCTTCTCGCGCAGCGCGTCGAAGACGGTTCGCACCGCCACGCGCTCGCCGTTCGCGAGCGTCACCTCGGCCTGCACCGAGAGAGCGGGGCGCACGCCCGGGGCGATGGCCAGGGTTGGTTCGTCGCTCCCCATCGAGCCCGTCGCGAGGCGAGGCGCGGCTGCGAGCTCGTCCCAGACGTAGAAGGACTCATCGCCGCCTCCGCCGACGAGGTCCGACTGGCGCAGGAAGCGCCCGGTATCGACACGCAACAGGAACGGCAGATCCGTCTGCTCGCGGATGTACGACGCGTCGAAGAGGTTCTCTTCGATCACCACCTGACATGCCGCGAGCGCCAGTGCGGCGTCGGTGCCGGGTCGCACCGAGAGCCAGAGGTCGGTATGGATCGCGCTCTGGTTGTAGTCGGGCGCGATCGCCACGACGCGCGCGCCGTGATAGCGCGCCTCGTGCACATAGTGGGCGTCGGGAATGCGTGCCACGGCCGGGTTGAAGGCCCAGAGCACGAGCAGCTCCGAACGGAACCAGTCGTCCGAGCTGCCGTCGGTGTGGGGCGTGCCGAGCGTGATCGTACCGCCCACGGCGAGATCGCCGATCTGCGCCATCGAGTCGGTGATGGGCGCGCCGATCTGCCGGAAGAAGCGCAGTCCCGCGACCGTGTTGGCGCCGAAATCGACGTTGGGACCCAGCTCGAGCAGGACGCCCTCGCCGCCGCGCCGCGTGAGCGTATCCACCATCTGCTCGGCGACCTCGCCGAGCGCTTCGTCCCACGAGACGCGCTTCCAGCGTCCCTCGCCGCGCTCGCCGACTCGCTTCATCGGGAAGCGCAGGCGCGACGCGCTCTGCATCATGTCGCTGCAGCTCGCGCCTTTCTGGCAGCCGCGCGGATTCCAGTCGGGCACCGAGTCGTTCGACGCCGTGTAGGGTGAAGATTGCTCCTCGCGCCACACGATCCCGTCGCGCACGAAGAGGTTCCAGGCGCACGAGGAGACGCAGTTGACGTTGGTGTGCGTGCCGCGCACCACGCGGTCCCAGCGCCATTTGGCGCGGTAGAGGTCGCGGAAGTCGGTGTAGGCCGGAGCCGCTGCAGCGGCAGCTTCGGCCGGCGCGAGCCAGACGAGCCGATCGAGGCCGAGCGACAGGCCCAGGCCGATGCCCGTCGTCTGCAGGAAGGCGCGGCGCGAGAACAGCGGATTCGGCATCTCGTGTCATTCCTCCCGGTCGAAGGGGAGGGCGTCTGTCCCGGCCCGGATCGCCCCGTTTCGCCCGCGCATCGTCAGACGCCGAGGATCGTCACGCTCATCGCGGCGGCGTCCGTGCCGATGTTGCCGCCCCCGTTGTGCGCGAGGGCGATGCGCGCGCCCGCCACCTGCCGGTCCGTGACGCGTCCCTGAAGCTGCTCGACCAGCTCGACGATCTGCGCGACGCCGGTCGCGCCGACGGGATGTCCCTTGCGCAGCAGGCCGCCCGACGTGTTCACCGGAATGCGACCGCCGAGCCGGGTCGCGCCGGACTCGACCAGCTTTCCGCCGTCTCCCTTCGGGCACAGGCCGAGCGACTCGTAGGCCATGATCTCGGCGGGCGCGGAGGCGTCGTGACACTCGACGACGTCGAGATCGGAGGGCCCGACGCCTGCCTCCTCGTATGCTTCCTGCGCGCACACTTCGACCGTCCCGGGCTCGTCCATCCCGTGATCCCATCCGGAGCGCAGCACGGAGGCGCGCACGTGCACGGGCTTTGCGACACCGATCTCGCGCGCCTTGCGCTCGGAGACGAGCACTACCGCGGCGGCGCCGTCGCCGATCGGCGAGCACATCGGCCGCGTGAGCGGCGGCGCGATCATCGGCGCCGCGAGCACCTCCGCGACCGAGAGCACCTCGCGGAACTGCGCGCGCGGATTCATGCTGCCGTGGTACGAGTTCTTGGCCGACACCGCGGCGAATTGTTCGACGGTCGTTCCGTAGCGCTGCATGTGGGCGCGCGCCGCCGCCGCGTAGATGTCCATGAACATCGAGCGCTTCTGGCCCGGGGCGCCGCTCTGTTCGCCGCCCGCGCTGCGCGTGGCGGCGCGCAGCCGCTCCATGATCTCCTGGAGCGCTTCGACGTCGACGGCGCCGCTGAAGGCGGCGAACGACTTCTGCTTGTCGGCGTGATAGAGCTTCTCGACGCCCAGTACGAGCACGCAGTCGTAGAGTCCCGCGGTCACCATCGCAGACGCCTGATTGAGGGCGGTCGAGCCGCTGGCGCACGCGTTCTCGACGTTCACGACCGGCAGGCGGCCGAGTCCGATCGAGCGCAGGATGACCTGACCGCGGATGCTCTCCTGTCCGGTCACCAGGCCCGCTGCGGCGTTGCCGACGTAGGCGGCTTCGAGATCGCCGAGGGCGACCCCGGCGTCGGCCACGGCCGCCTGGACGGCGCTGACGCCGAGCGCCTTCAGCCCCGTGTCGAGATGCTTGCCAAACTGCGTCATCCCGACGCCCGCCACGATCGCCTTGCTGCGCATTGTCTGCGTTCTCCCCTGCGATGGTCTCAGAGCAGTCCGTGCCCCTTGATGCCGAGCGCCTTCTGCAAGTACTCGAGCTCGGCCTCGCGCCACGGTTTCGGCGCGGGGTCCTGCAGCAACTGGTCGTTCTTCAGCTCCTCCACCACGGCTTTCGATCGCGGGAACGGGGTTCCGAACGCATTCATGTGGAAGAGCTTCTCGAAGGGCTGTCGCGGACGTTGACCGCCCGCATCGGGACTCTCGGCCGGGTAGCCGACGGTTTGCAGCAGAAGGACACGTGCGGTGTCGGGAAGTCCCAGGTTCTTGCGAATCTTCTCGGTGTGCGGCGTGCCCAGGCAGCAGGTGCCGAGGCCCTGTTCGAACGCCATCAGCGTCGCCTGCGCGATGCCCTGGCCACAGTCGACCTCGCTGAGTCCGGGCTCCTTCAGCTTGTCGGTGATACTTTGGAACACGGGAATGAGTTGCTCTTCGAGGGCCTTGTGCTTGCCCTCGCCGAAGCCCAGCGCGCCCACCTTCAGCAGCTCGCGCAAGCGGTCGGACTGCTCGTCCACCGCCGAGGTGTCGAGGAACCAGACGATCACGACGGGCGCGAGTCGGATCTGGAATCCCGCGATCGGCGCCATCAACGCCTCGAGCGCTTCCGGTGTCGCGCTGTCCCGGAACACCACCACGGCGCGCAAGCTCTGGACGTTGCCCCAGTGCGACGCGATGCGGGCCGCCTCGAGCATGCGCTGGATCTTTTCGGGCTCGACCGGCTTGTAGGGCAGCAGGAAGCGGATCGACCGCCTGCGTCCGATGACTTCTCGCAGCTCCATCGCGGAGACCTCCCTGGCGCGGCGTGGCCGCAGCGCCCTCACCAGAGCTTTTCGGCCCCGACCAGACTCAAGAGGTCGTTGCAGCCGTCCTCGATCATCGAGGCGCGCGCGTCACGCAGCAGCTTCTCGATCGGGTACTCGCGCGAGAGCCCGTTGCCGCCGTAGATCTGCAATGCGTCGCTCGCGACATCGAAGGCCGCCTGGGTGCAGAACACCTTCGATGCGATCGAGTACTGGACCAGCGGCGGATGCGTGGCGTTGTAGGACGCGACGCGCCGGGCGAGCCCCCGCGCGGCTTCGACCTGCGCGAACGCCTTGAACAGGCGCGACTTCACGCTCTGGTGGCGGAAGATCGGGGCTCCACCCTGGACGCGCTCGTGCGCGTAGGCGAGTGCGTGCTCGAGGGCCGCTCGCGCGACACCGACGAAGATCGTTCCCATCGCCGCGTTGGCCATCGCGAGCACCTGCTCGACGACGAAGCCGTAGGCCTCCTGGCCCACGACCATGTAGCTCGCGGGAATGCGGACGTCGTCGAAGAAGATCTCACCCTGATTGAGCGCCCGCTGGCCGATCTTGTCGAGCGGCTTGCCACGTGACACACCAGGTAGATCGAGCGGCACGATTGCCACGCCGCCCCCCTGGAAGCCGAGGCTCGGGTCGATCGTGCAGAACAGCGCGGCGACGGTCGCGATCGTTCCGTTCGAAACCCACGCGGCCTTCTGGCCGCGAATCACCCACTCCTCGCCCTCTTTGCGCGCAATGCAGTTGGCGCGCAGTTTCGCGTCGCTGAAATGGGGTTGGTCGAAGGCGAGCGTGTCGCTGCCATGGTCGGGCTCGGTGACCGCCCAGCAGCCGATGTCCTGGCTTCCCGGCCCGCAGAATCGTTCGATCAGCTCCGGGCGGCCCGAGAGCTTCGCAAAGAAGCGATGGAAGCCCGAGACGCCGAGACTGATCGCGAGTCCGGAGTCGCCCCAGCCGAGTTCTTCGTTGACGAGGAAGCGAAGTCGCACAGCTTGCGCAGGCGTGGTGTCGGGATCGGGCGACTCTAGCGAGTCGAAGTCGAGCTCACGGAAGCGATCGAACACCTGCCACAGCACCGATTCCTTCGCGATGACGTCGGCTGGATCCTTCAGCTTGTCGAGCTGCGTGCCAGCGGGCCTCATCACTTCTTCGGCGAACTTGTGGGCCTGATCGCGGACTGCGCACTCCGCCTCGCTGAATTCGCTCTCGATGTCGACGAGCGCCATGGACGACTCCTTTGAGGGCGATCCGAATGTCGGCCCATGGGAGACCATCCGTTATGACGGCGCTCATACGGAATCCGAGGCGGGGCGAACGGCTAGCGTTGATCTGCGAGACGGCGCAACGCGACGGGGTCCACGACGTGCAGCAGTCCGACTTCGCCGCGCAGCAATCCCTCGCGCTCGAAGCGGCGCATCACGCGAATCGCCGTCTCGACGGTGGTGCCGGCGGCCTCGGCGAGCGCGCGGCGCGTGATGTGAGCCTCGCCTCCGCGTGTCGCGTCGAGCAATGCGCGCGCCAGCCGCGCCGGCGCCGGATCGTGGGCGAACGAGCGCAGGCGCTCGTGCGCTTCGTGCAGCCGGCTCGAGACCACACGCAGAATCTCGACTCCGATCTGGGGCTGCTCGACGAGCAGTCGCAACAGCGTGCTGCGCGGCAGACACCAGGCCGCGCCGCCGGTCACGGCCTCGGCACTCGCCGGGTAGGTCTCCTGGTCGAGTGCGGAGATCGCGCCGAAGATCTGGCCCGGCCCGAGGGTTTCGAGTGTCGTCACACGACCGCTCGCTGACGCCTTATAGAGGCGGACCTGGCCGCGCCGCAGCAGCCAGAGGGACTCGGCGGGCTGGCCCTCGAAGAAGAGGCGGCGCTGTCGCGCGAAACGCCGTTCTCGAAGTTGACCACGGATCCGTGCGAGCTGTTCCCTCGTGAGAGCGCGGAACAGCTCGGCCTTTTCGATCGCGATCTCGGGCTCGGACTCGGCCTCGGAGGACCGGCTGCCCATGCGCTCTACCATTCGATGTGGCCTCGGACTCCGTGGCTTCCGCGGATCCCGTTATGATGCGGATCATAACCAAGGCGCACTCCCCGGCGCACGATGGCGCGCAGGGGAAAAGCGCCAATGGCGGAACAGCAGGATTCCTATGAAGGCGCCTTCGCGGCGCAGCACAGGAAGCTCGACATGCTTTTCGTGGGCCTGCTCGAGGCGTTGCGCGCGGGTGGGGTAGCCGAGACGATCCGGGCCGACTTCAGGCGGCTGCGCGAGACCGTCGAGGCGCACGTAGATCAAGAGGACCGGCTCTACTACCCCGCCGTAGGCACGCTGCGTCCGGTCCATCGCCCGGCGCTGGACGGTCTCGTGGTCGCCCATGAGATCTTCCGCGACCAGCTCGGCGCGATCGAGGCGAGCCTGGCCGATGCGGAATTTGCAGAGGCCGAGCGCGTACTCTGCGAGTTCGTCGAGGGCTTCGCCGCACACGAAGCCGCGGAAGAGGCTCTGCTGCGCCGGATCGATGCCGAGATCCTGGCGGCGCTCGGCGGCGATCCGCGCTGAGAGTTCGCGACGCAAGGTCCCAGCAGGCCGCGCCCCGTGCGTTCTCACGGCAGGATCTCGTCCACCAACCCCCAGCGCTTCGCGGTCATCGCGTCGAGTCGGGCTCCCGAGAGCGCGAGCCACGCGGTGCGCTGCCGTCCGATCCGGCGCGGCAGGCTCACGGTTCCGCCCGCTCCCGGCACGAGTCCCATCGCCAGCTCGGGGAGCTGGAAGAACGCATCGGCCCTGGCGACGACTCGATGCGCGAAGGCCGGCAGTTCGACCCCGGCGCCGACGCACGCGCCCTGCACCACGACCCGCGTCCGGTCCGCGCACGCGGCGACGAGGCGTCCGACGTTGCGCGTCGAGCGAACCAGGTGCGCGGTGGCGGGATCGGGCAGGGTGCCGAACTCGGTGAGGTCGCCGCCGCTCGAGAAGGATGCTCCTGCGCCGCTCAGCAGGATCTCGGCGATCGACGGGTCCGACACCGCGACGTGCAGCGCCTCGGCGAGTGCGTCGCGCATCGCTGCCGAGAAGGCGTTGTGCTGCTCGGGGCGGTTGAGTACGAGGAAGAGTCGATCGTCGCGGCGCTCGACGAGGACCGCGGGGACGTCGCTCGCTGCGGCGCGCGGGCGCTGGGGGTTGGCCTGCCGCCAGGCGGCGAACTCGGGCCCCGCTTGAAGCGTCGAGTAGACGAGCGACTCCGCCACGAGTCCATCGTGCAGGTCCAGCCGTTCGCCGAGCCGGAGCAGCTGCGCGAGCGCGGTCGCCGCGATCGGCGTGCGCGACACCGCCGCGAGCACGGACGCGGCATCCGCTTCGGACGTGGCGACCACGTCGAAGCGATCGAGCAGCTCCGCCGCGGCGGCGCCCGGCTTTTCCCTGCACAGTGCGACGGAGGGGCACGCGAGCCGACCGAGTGTCGCGCGGGCGACGGCGAGTTGCGCAGTCTTCGGATCGGCGTCACCCGAGTCGAAGTCCACCGCGAAGGCGCGCCCGCCGAAGAGCGCGGAGTGCTCTTCGATCGCGTACGGCGACGCGAGGGAGTCGAGCGCCTCGGCGAGGGAAAGAACCACGGCGGCGGGCTCCGCGCCTACGGTATTTCTCCCGAAAGTTCCGCCTTCACGCGCCTGCGAAGGAGTTTCCCCGTCTCGTTGTAGGGAAGCTCGTCGCGAAACTCGATGCGCTGCGGCGTGCGCGACGAGCGAAGCCGATCGCGCACCCACTGCTGCAGATCCTCGACCGTGGCATACCGGCCGGGGCCCAGCACGATCGCCGCTGCGACGGCCTCGCCCCATTGCTCGTCGGGGATCCCGACCACCGCGCAGTCCGCGACGGCTTCGTGTTCGAGCAACACGTCTTCGATCTCGCCCGGCGACATGTTCTCGCCGCCGCGAACGATCACGTCGTCGATGCGGCCGTCGAGGAAGAGGTAGCCGTCCGCGTCGACGAAGCCGCCGTCGCGCGTCGGGAACCATCCCTCGCGATCGAGCGTCGACTTCGTGCCGAGGTACTCACCCGACACCTGCTCGCCCCGCACGCAGACCTCGCCGTGCCGGTCGGGTCCGAGACGCCCGCCCGCCGGGCCGCGGATCTCGACCTCGACACTCGGCAGCGGGCGCCCTACGGAGGTGAGCCGGCGGCGGATCGCAGGGTCGTCGCTCGCCGCGGCCGCGCGGTGGTCCTCGGGGCCCAGCACCGCGATCGTGGAACTCGTCTCGGTGAGGCCATAGGCGTTCGTGAAGTCGGTACTCGGCCACAGCTCCATCGCGCGCTCGATCACCGGCAGCGGCATCTTGCCGCCGCCGTACGAGAGCGCGCGGAGGTGGGGGAGGCCGGTATCCGACTGCGCCGCGAGGGCGTCGACGATCCGCCCGAGCATCGTCGGAACCACGAACGCGTGCGTGATCCGCTCCCGCCGGGCGGTCTCGATCCAGGCTTCGGCCGAGAATCCCGGGAGCTGCACGATACGCCGTCCTGCGTAGATCGAACTCGTGATCGCCGCCATCCCGGCGATGTGATACGGCGGCACGCTCACGAGCGCTGCCTCGTCCTCGCCCGCGGCCCCGAACTCGACCGACCCGAAGATGTACGAGACGAGGTGCTTGTGGCGGATGACCGCCGCCTTCGGCGCACCCGTGGTTCCGCTCGTGAAGAGCAGGATGGCGATCGCGTCGGCATCCATCGGCCAGCTCGGCTCGCGACCCGGCGCGCCGAGGACGCGCCGCAGGAAGGTCTCGCGCGCCACCACGGTCGTCCCGGGAAGCTCCGCGAGCGCGTCCGCGCGCTCGGGCGCCGCGACGAGGAACGACGGCGCGATGCGCGCTGCGAGCGCCTCGATCTCGGCGTCGGCCAGGCGGTAGTTGAGCGGTACGAAGGGCCGTCCCGCCCATGCGCTCGCGAACAGTCCGATCGGCACCGCGAGGCTGTTCACGTCCAGCAGCGCCGCATTCTCGCAACGCGACGCTTCGAGTTCTGCCGCCGCCGCGCCGGCCGCGTCGAAGAGCTGCTGGTAGGTCAGCTGCTCGGTGCCACTGCGAACCGCCACGCGCTCCCCGAAGCCCGAGACCGCCATCTCGAGCAGCATCATGAGGTTCATCGGTCAGTCCGACGACGGCAACGGCTTCGCTTCCTTGAGGACGAGCGCAACGCCGCCGGCCGCGAGCGAGCCCGCGCCCGCCTTGATGCAGAGCAGTTCGAGCTTGCCGTCCGCGTCGACGTAGCGCTTGCCGAGCATCGTGCCCTTCGCCGCCTCGGGCGAGATCGAGAGCCCTTCCGGCGCCGTCGCCGCCGCGTCGATCATCGGGTGGCCACCGCAGCTGCAGTCGACGTCCGCGTCCGGGGCGGCCACGACCATCACCTGTGTGTTGCAGACTGCGCTCTTCAGTCGAGTTCCCGTCTTGAGCCGAGCCATCACCTTGCCTCCAACGAAAGAATGACATGCAACGGGATCATTCCCGATCCCCCTTCTCGCCCTCGGCCCAGCCCTCGCGGAGCGGCACGAGGAAATGCATCGTGAGCCGGCGCGAAGCGAATTGCCAGCCGTCGCCGGCGCGGACGTAGCGGTCCTCGTAGGTGCCCGAGCCGATCAGGCTCCGGCCGTCCCGCGTGACGCGCAAGTCGAGGTTGCAGCTGCCGGTCGCGCGATCGCCGTCGAGATCGATCACGTGGTTGTGGAGGAACGGCTGGAAGTCGGAGGCCGGGAGGATCGCGCGATAGGCCTCGCGGATCGCGCCGCGGCCGACGAGCGGAGGCCGGTCGCCGGTGTCCATCACGCCATCGTCTGCGAAGAGGGCCGCGGCGCCGTCGGCGTCCCTGCGCCAGATGCAGTTCGCGTAGCGGCACGCGAGGTCGCGGATCGCCTCGAGGTCGAGGAGCCTGCGGAGGGCGACTTCGCTCGGCAGGCTCATCCCGGTACCTCGATCGCGTCGGCGACGATCTCTGCGATGTCCCTTGCCTGTGTCGAGCGCGCAGGGTCCACCGCGGCGAGCGCGTCCTCGAACATCTGCATGCAGAACGGGCAGGAGACCGCGGCGGTGCTCGCCCCAGAAGCCAGCACCTCCTCGACGCGCATCCGGTTGATACGGGTCTGCGGAGCGTCGTCCATCCACGCGTAGCCGCCGCCCGCGCCGCAGCAGAGCGCGCGCGAACGGTTGCGCGGGAGTTCCTGGAACCCGCGGTCCGTGGTGACCGCGCGCAGCACCTCGCGCGGCGCGTCGTACACGTCGTTATGCCGTCCCAGATAGCAGGGATCGTGGTAGGTGAGCGAGTCGAGCCGCTTCGAGAGCCGCAGGCGCCCCGAGCGGACGAGTTCCGCGATGAGCTCGCTGTGATGCACGACCTCGAAGCGGCCGCCGAAGTCGGGGTATTCGTTCGCGAGCGTGTTGAAGCAGTGCGGGCAGGCCGTGACGATCTTCCGGACGCCGTAGCGTTCGAGTGTCTCGAGGTTCGCCTTTGCGCAGACCTGGAAGGTGACTTCTCCCCCGACGCGCCGCGCGGGGTCTCCGCTGCAGCACTCCTCGGCGCCGAGCACGGCAAAGTCGACGCCCCCGGCCTGTAGCACCTTGGCCACCGCGCGCGTGACCTTCACGTTGCGGTCGACCATGGCGCCGGTGCAGCCGACCCAGAACAGCCACTCGGCCGTGTCGCCATTGCCGAGGACCTTCAGGTCGAGGTCCGCGAACCACGCCTCCCGGTCGCCCGCCCTTCCGACCCACGGGTGCATGCGGTCGTCAAGACTCTTGAGCAGCTGCTGCACCTCCGCGCTCATGCGCGAGTCGGTCATCACGAGTGCGCGCCGCATGTCGACGATCTTCGGCACGTGCTCGATGTGGACCGGGCACTCGCGCTGACACGCGCCGCAGGTACGGCAGCCCCAAAGTTCCACCTCGAGCACCGCCGGTTGCGGATCCCCGCCGCCGCCGACGCCGTAGAGAGTCGGAAGCGCGGGGGAGGGCGCCTGCGCGCCGCTGGCGCTCGTCGCGAGCAGCGACGGTCCGACCGCGGTCAAGTGATCCTTCAGGTCGCGGATCAGCTTGCGCGGCGAAAGTGGCACCCCGCTCTGGTGCGCCGGGCACACCTCCTCGCAGCGCCCGCAGTTCATGCAGGCGTCGAGGTCGAGAAGCCCCTTCCAGGAGAATCCGTCGATGGTCGTCGTGCCGAGGTGCTCGAGGGCGTCTGGATCCGATTCCGCCAGCGCATCGACGTCTGCGTGGACCAGGCGTCCGGTCGGGCCGAGGTTGCGCAGGAACACGTTCGCCGTGCCGTAGAAGGCGTGCGCGAGCTTTCCGAACACGAAGTAGCCGAGGAAGGTGAACGCGGTCACCGCGTGGAACCACCAGAAGAAGCGGTGCAGCGAGCGGAGCGCCGGCTCGCCGAGGCCGGCGAGCGGGAGTGCGACGAGCCGCCCGCCCGGCGACCATCGCGCGAGATCCGGCTGCTGCGCGAGTTCCGTCGTCGCGATGCGAATCCCCTCGACGGCGAAGCCCTGCACGAAGACGAGGAGCAAGAGGTCCGAGAGCAGCGAGTACCAGAGGTAATAGGTCCCGCGCAGGAAGTGGATCCCCGTCCACTCTTGTACGGCGATGTGCGCGGTTGCGACGACCTCGGCGAGGAACCCGTAGAAGAGCAGCAGGTGCGCGACGCCCGGAACCGGGTCGCGCAACGACCGCCGCTGGCCGAAGACCTCCGCGAGCAGGCCACCGAGACGCGCTCGCACGCGGTCGCTTCGCGCCTCGCGAGGCCCGAGTCGCCAGAGGCGGGCGCGCTTCCAGATCCCCCACGCGACGAAGCCCGCCGCGACGGCGGCGAAGACGTAGATCAGCGCGCCGCCGGCGATGTTCCAGTAGATCTCGCGGGTGAACACCGTGGTTGGCCTTCCGTCCTTGAACATATACGATACGTCGCGTATAGAAATAGTTCGAGCGACAGCGACGCACGACTAGCTTCGCCGGTGGCAGCGTTGTCGGCGAGGGCGTTCGGGATCCCGAGGATCCGACCGGAGCGGCGGCCATGGCCTTGGAAATCCGAGAGACGTTTCGCGTCGCCGCGCCGGTCGATCGCGTTTGGCGATTCCTGATGGACCCCGCCGAGGTCGCGAGCTGCATGCCGGGCGCATCGCTCGACGAAGTCGTCGACGCGCGAACGTTTCTCGGGACCGTTCGGATCCGGCTCGGGGCGATTTCGGCGAGCTACAAGGGCCGTGTCCGCTTCGACGAGGTCGACGATGCCGGGCGCACGATCCGCGCCGTCGCCGAGGGGCGCGAAACCGGTGGTGGAACCGCGAAGGGAACGCTCACGAGCCGTCTGTCGGCGCTTCCCGACGGGAGCACCGAGGTGATCGCCGAGGCGAGCGTCGATCTCACGGGACGCGTCGTGCAGGTCGGACGCGGGATGATCCAGGGTGTCTCGGCGCAGCTCTTCAAGGAGTTCGTCGCGCGGGTTTGCGCGAAGCTCGAGATGCCGGTCGGAGAGCTCGCAGCGGCGCTGCCGGCGGGCGCGCCGGCGCCCGGGGAGGGCGACTCGATCCGCCTGCTGCCGCTCGTGTTGAACGTGCTCCGCAATGCAATCGTGCGATTCTTCCGGCGGCTGCTCGGCCGTCCGGTCCCTGGAGGGCCGCAGGGCCCGAGCGCGTGAGAGAATCACGGCACCGTTTCTCGGAGGCATCCGTTCATGGCTCGCTATCTCGTAGCGTGTGACGCCGGCGGCACGATGACCGACGTGATCGTCGTCGATGAGCGCGGCCGTTTCGTGATCGGCAAGGCGCCGACCACACGTTACGACGAGAGCGTCGGGTACATGGAGTCGCTCGAAGAGGCGCTCTCCTACCTGCGGATCGGCGCGAAGGACCGCCCCGCCTTCTTCCGTGACATCGAGACTGCGATCTACACCGGCACGTCGATGCTCAACGCGCTGCTCAACCTCGACGGCCTGCCGACGGGCCTGCTCGTGACGCGCGGCTTCGAAGACATCATCGTGCAGGGGCGCGGCTCGCAGAGCTTCATCGATTGCCAGTGGTCCGAGATCACGCACATGCAGTACCGCAAGCACCGCGTTCCGCTGGTGCCGCGCCGGCTCACGCGCGGAGTGACCGAGCGCATCGACCTCTTCGGGCAGGTCGTCGTCCCGCTCTACGAGCACGAAGTCGAGCAGGGGGTGCGCGATCTCCTCG
>JAGSPS010000282.1 GCA_018262315.1 Deltaproteobacteria bacterium
GTGATGCCGCAGACACGCGAGCACCTGGCGATCTGTGAGGTGCTCGGCCTCGATCGCGGCGTCGTCGCGCTCACCAAAATGGACGTGACGGACGACGAGACCGCCGCAATCGCCGAAGCAGAAGTGCGCGAGCTCCTCGCGGGCGGCGCACTCGCAAAGGCGGGGATCCTGCGCGTCTCGTCGCGAACGGGCGCAGGCGTGGACGCATTGCGCGCGCAGCTCGCGGCGCTGGCGGCCGAAGCCTCCGCGCGCACGCCGCGCAGCGGCCCGGCGCGACTCGGCGTCGACCGCGCCTTCACGATGCGCGGCTTCGGCACCGTCGTGACGGGCACGCTGGTGGGCGGCGCATTGTCGGTCAGCGACTCCGTCGAGCTGCTGCCGAGCAGTCGCCGCGCGCGTGTGCGCGGCTTGCAGAGTCACGGCGCGGCCGTCGAAGTCGCCGCGCCCGGCGCGCGCACGGCGGTGAACCTGCAAGGCGTCGAGCTGGCCGAGGTAGCGCGCGGTGATCTGCTCGCGGCGGCCGATGCGCTGGCGCCGACGCTCGTCTTCGATGCGTCCGTGCAGTGGTTCGCCAGCGCGCAGCGACTGGAGGAGCGCACCTCCGTCGAGCTGCTCGCCGGCACCGCGGATCGCCGCGCGCGCGTCTCGCCGATCGGCGTCGATGCGATCGCGCCAGGCGCGAGAGGCTTCGCGCGCATCCACATCGAAGGCGAGCCGCTGGCGCTGCTGCCCGGCGATCGCTTCGTGCTGCGCGGCTTCACGCACACCAGTGCGGGCGGAACCACCTGCGGCGGCGGCATCGCGCTCGATGTCGCACCGCCGCGGCGCCGGCGCAGCGACCCCGCTCTGACCAGCGAACTCAGCGCGCTCGCGCGCCGCGATCCCGAGACCGACGTCGCGGTTCGCATCGCCCGTGCTGGCCTCGCAGGCATCGCACGCGACCCGCTGCGCCGCGAGACGGGAATCGAGTCGGATGCGCTCGCGGCGCTGCTCGGCCGGCTCGCCGCCGCGCAGCAGATCGCCGCGACGCCGGCGGGCCTTTGCCTCGCAGCCGCCGCGTGCGCCGATCTCGAACGCCGCATCGTGTCGGCGCTCGCCGCGTTCCATGCGCGCGAGCCGCTGCGGCCCGGCCTGCCGCGCGGCGCGCTCGCCGGCGCGCTGCCGGAGAACGTCGCGCCGGACGCCGTCGAGTTCGCCGTCGCAAGGCTCGTCGCCGCCGGCCGCGTCGTCGACGCGCCCGAAGGCATCCGCGCCGCGTCGCACCGCGCCAGCCTCGAGGGTGCCGACGGCGCGCTCGCCGATCGCATCCGGGCCGCGTCGAGCGCCGCCGGTCTCGAACCGCCGAGCTTGAAGGAGTGGAGCGAGCGGCTCGGCAAGCCGATCGAGAAGGTGCGCGCGCTGCTCACGCACCTCGTGCGCGAAGGTTCGCTCGTCGCCGCGCCCGGCGAGTTCTGGTTCGACCGCACTGCCGTGGATGGACTCCGCGAACGCGTCGTCGCGCAGATCCAGCAGCACGGCGGCATCGAGACGCCTGCCTACAAGACGCTGATCGGCACCAGCCGCAAGCACGCCGTGCCGCTGATGGAACTCTTCGATCAGCAGCGCGTGACGCTGCGGGTGGGGAACAAGCGGGTGTTGCGCGGGGCGAAGTGAACGCGCATCCGCGATGGGCTTGGGAGACACCTGGGGCTAGAATCGCCGCGACGCCGCGAGGGCAGCATGCATAACGAGTTCACCGCGATCATCGAGAAAGATGGCGACTGGTACGTGGCCTATTGCCCCGAGATCCAGGGTGCCAACGGCCAGGGCCGCACGAAGGATGAGGCGCGCGAGAGTCTTGTCGATGCAATCGCGCTGCTCCTGCGCGATCGACGCGAAGATGCGCTGCGCGGCGTTTCCCCCAATGCGGTCCGGGAAACGGTCGTGGTGGAGTGAATCGAAACACTCTTCTTCGTCATCTCCGCAGAAATGGCTGTGAGCTGAAACGAGAGGGACGCTCCCACTCGATCTGGTGGAATCCCTCCACGGGTGCGGTCGAAACCGTTCCGCGTCACGCAGAGATCCCCAACGGACTGGCCCGGAAGATTTGCCGCGGTCTCTCGACCCCAGAGATCGGCGGCTGACGCGCGCTACCGATTCAGTGCTCCCATGTACGCCGCCGGGTAGCGCTCGCCCGCGGTGGCGCCGCGCGGCGCGGCTGCGTTGAGCCGGGCGAGATCGTCGCGCGTGAGCGTGAGCTCGCTCGCGGCGAGGTTCTGCTCCAGATACTTGCGGCGCTTGGTGCCGGGGATCGACACGATGTCGTTGCCCTGCGCCAGCACCCAGGCGAGCGCGAGCTGCGCGGGCGTCGCGCCCTTCTCTTTCGCGATCGCACGGACGCGCGCGACGAGGTCGAGATTCTTCTGGAAGTTCTCGCCCTGGAAGCGCGGCTGGGAGCGGCGGTAGTCACCGGGCGCGAGGTCTTCGAAGTGCTCGATCTCGCCCGAGAGGAAACCGCGACCGAGCGGGCTGTACGCGACGAACCCGACGCCGAGTTCGCGACACGTCGCGAGCGCGCCGTCTTCGGGATCGCGCGTCCACAGCGAGTATTCGCTCTGCAGCGCGCTGATCGGATGCACCGCATGCGCGCGGCGGAGCGTCGCGGGCGCCGCTTCGGAAAGGCCCAGGTAACGCACCTTGCCGGCCCGCACGAGTTCCGCCATCGCGCCCACCGTCTCCTCGATCGGCGTGTCCGGGTCGACGCGGTGCTGGTAGTAGAGATCGATCACCTCGACGCCGAGTCGGCGCAGGCTGCCCTCGCACGCCTCGCGCACGTACGCGGGCCGGCCGGAGATGCCGCGAATCACCGGGTTCGCGGGATCGCGCATCACGCCGAACTTGGTCGCGATCACGAACTCGTCGCGGCGGCCCCGGATCGCGCGGCCGACCAGCTCTTCATTGATGTGCGGCCCGTACATGTCGGCCGTATCGAGGAAGTTGCAGCCGAGTTCGAGCGCGCGCTCGATCGTCGCGATCGACTCGGCATCGTCGCGCGCGCCGTAGAACTCGGACATGCCCATGCAGCCGAGGCCCTGGCTCGACACGACGAGACCCTGGCTGCCGAGGTGACGGCGGGAAGACATGGGCTACTCCGTTGATGAGAGGCGGACCGTACCCTGGGTTGGCCGTCCGCGCTGCGCGGCTCGCGCAACGCGGGGCTGCCCGAGCCGGCGCACGCGCCGATTGCGGGCACCGCGATGACGCAGTTCCGCGGCGCCGCGATGCTCGGCTCCGTCGGGGGCTTCAGCTGTTCGCCGGCTGACCCGCCGCGCGGGGCTTCACGGGTCCTGCGTGACGGGCGCCGCGCTGCGGCCCGGCACGTTCACCGGCAGCACGTTCGCCGGCAGCACGCGAGCCTCGGTCGCTTCGGGTCTGCGGGCGGCCGTGAGCACGCCGCTCGCGTCGATGCGATCGGCGAGACCGAGTACGGTGTCGATGTAGGCGTCCGAACGGTTGTAGTGCCAGATGATCTGGCGGCGCTTCTCCCGCGAGATGCCGGGCTTCCAGCCGTAGCTCGCGAGGAAGCGGGCGCACGAAGCCGCGGCGTCGGCCGGTTCGTAGAGACTCACGCGGCCGTTGCCGTTGCCGTCGGTGCCGAAGGCGACGAAGTTCATCGGCAGGAACTGCACGTAGCCGAACGCGCCTGCCGCCGAACCGCGCATCGCGATCGGGTTGACGCCGTCCTGGCGCGCGATCTCGAAGGTCGCGATCACTTGCGGGTAGAAGATCCCTTCGAGGTAGCGCGCGCGCGAGCGAAGGCGTTCGGCCAGCTCGGGATCGATCCTGCCGTTCTTGTCGGTGTTGCGCGCCAGATTGTGCGCGACGTTGCGCGGCTCGTTCGCCATCGCGAGCCGCGCGAGGCGGTGCAACACCATGCTGTTTCCGGTATTGCGGCCGCAGTGGGTTTCGACGTGCAGGATCGCGGCCACGACCGCCGCGTCGACGCCGTGCAGCTGCTGCGCCTCGACGAGTTCGGATGCGTGGCGCTCGGCGCAGCGTTCGGCGGCCATCACGCTCGGGGCCTTCAAGAAGTTGCGGTACATGAAATGGGACTCGCGCGGATTCAGATTGAAGCTCAGGCCATCGAAGGCGGGCATGCGCGAATCGGCGAAGGCGCGCGCGGCGCGATCGTGCGAGATGCCGTCCGCCGCGAGCTTGTCGACCATCCAGATCCAGCCCTTCTCGCGGGCCAGCGCAACGTCGGCGGGATCGGCCGGGCGGTTCTGCTCGGGCGGCGGCACGATCGGCTGCGCGAGCCGCGACGCGATGCGGCGCGTGGGCTGCGTCGAGACGGCCGGCGCCTTTGCGATCGGCTGCACGGCGCGCGGCTTGCTCGGCGGCGACGAGCAGGCGGCCAGCAGCAGCAGCGATGCGAGAACCGCGCCCGAACGCGCTAGAAGCGGCGCAATCAGGCTCGT
>JAGSPS010000283.1 GCA_018262315.1 Deltaproteobacteria bacterium
TGCTCGGCGCCGGCGTCGCGCGCGCGGAAGCCGTGGACTGGAACGCCGCCCACGAGCACGACGTGATCGAGATCCTGACGACCGATCCCGACGGCGCCGCCCGCGAGACGAAGGTCTGGGTGGCCGCGCTCGAGGGTCGCGGCTTCGTGCGCACCAACGACAGCCGCTGGTTCCAGAACCTCGAGCGCGAGCCGAACGCGGCGATCCACTTTGGTGACACCAAGTACTTGGTACGCGCCGAAGTGGTACGCGACGCCGCGCTGCGCGCGCGCGTCGATGCCGTATTTGCCGCGAAGTACCCGCTCTCGATGTGGATCGCGGGGCTCTTCGGTCGCAGCGGCGGGGTGAACTGCGTGGCGTTCTCGGCGCGCGAGCCGTAACGCCGCGACCGCGTCCGGCAGCGTCACGGAATCACCGCGACCGCCTTCACCTGGACGAACACGCGCGCGCCTTCGCGCAGCTCGAGGAGCCGCAGCGAACGGCGGCTCACGCGGGCCAGCAGCTCCGTGCCGCCGAGGTCTACCCTCACGACCGGCTGGAGCGACTCGGCGTCGTACACCGCTTCGACCCGCGCGGGCAGCACATTCAGAATGCTCGTGCGGTGCGGCGCATCGAGGCTCAGGCTGATGTCGCGGGCCAGGATTTCGATGCGGCGCCGCTCGCCGAGGCGCAGACGGCCCGGCACGTAGAGCCTGCCGCCCGAGAAACGCAGCTCCGTGATGCCATCGCGCTCGTCGAAGGCGATCACCTCCGCCTCGACCACGCAACCGAGTTCGCCGGGTTCGCCGAACGGGGCGTCGGCGCGCAGCATGATCTCGCGCAGCGGACCGCTCGCTCGCACGCGACCGGCCTCCATCACGACGACGTGATCCGCCAGATGAACCGCTTCGCTGCGCGCGTGCGTGACGTAGAGCACCGGCATCGGCGTGCGTGCGAAGAGCGCGCGCAGCAGCTCGAGGATCTCGGCGCGCGCGGGCGAATCGAGCGACGCGAGCGGTTCGTCGAGCAGCAGCAAACGCGGTCCCGCGAGCAGCGCGCGCGCGATCGCGACGCGCTGTCGCTCGCCACCCGAGAGGCCGCCAGGGCGCCGGTCGAGCAGCGGCGCGATGCGCAGCCAGCCCGTGACGTCGTCCAGCGCGAGTTGGCGACGAGCGACCGGGCAGCGGCGCAGCCCGTACTCGAGGTTCCCGCGCACCGACAGATGCGCGAACGGCGCGGCGTCCTGGAACACCACGGCCGCGCCGCGCCGATGCGCGGGCACGCAAACCCCGCGTGCCGCATCGAGCCAGGTCTCGTCGCCGAATCGGATGCGGCCGAGCGCGCGCGGCTCGAGTCCCGCGAGACAGCGCAGCAGCGTCGACTTGCCGGAGCCCGAGGGACCGACCACGGCGGTCACGCCGGTGCCCGGCGCACGCAGTTCGGCGTCCAGGCGAAAGCTCCCGAGCGTGAGCGCGAGCCGGGCGTCGAGTGCGCCGCTCACGTGACCGGCGTCCCGCGCCAGCGCCGGTTCGTGGCAAAGACGAGCAACAGCACCGCGAACGAAATCGCGAGCAGGATGCCGGCGAGCTGATGCGCGGCGCCGTAGTCGAGCGTCTCGACGTGGTCGTAGATCGCGATCGAGACCACGCGCGTCCGGCTCGGAATGTTGCCGCCGATCATCAGTACCACGCCGAATTCGCCGAGCGTGTGTGCGAAGCCGAGCACCGCGCCAGCCAGGAAGTGTCGCAGCGTCTGCGGCAGCGCGACGCTGAAGAAGCGATCGACGGGACCGGCGCCGAGCGTGGCTGCGGCTTCGAGCGGCGCGCGGCCGAGCTGCTCGAAGCCCGCCTGGATCGGCTGCACCACGAACGGCAGCGAGTAGATCACGGAGCCGACGACCAGCCCGCTGAAACTGAACACGAGCGGCCCGCCGCCGAGTGCGCCCCACAGCGATCCCACCGGCCCCTGCGGTCCGAGTGCGAGCAGCAGATAGAAGCCGAGCACGGTGGGCGGCAGCACCAACGGCAGCGCCACCGCCGCCTCGATCGGCGCCTTCCAGCGCGACTGCGTGCGCGCCACCCACCAGGCGAGCGGCGTCGCGAACAGCAACAACAACCCCGTCGAGATCGCCGCGAGTCGCAGCGTGAGCAGCAGCGCTGCGACGTCTCCGTTCACGGCCGCGACGGGACCCCGTATCCGGCGCGTTCGATGAGACTCCGAGCCGCCTCGCTCTTCAAGAAATCGAGGAACGCTCGCGCGGCGGGATCGTCCCGGCCCGGCATCAGCAGCACCGCCTGCTGCTCGATCGGCGCGTAGAGATCGGCGGGCACCAGCCAGCGCGATCCGCCCTTCTCGGTCGCGAGCTGCGAGAGCGCGACGAAACCCAGTTCGGCGTTGCCCGTCGAGACGAACTGGAAGGCCTGGCCGATGTCCTCGCCACGCACCAGCTTCGGCTGCAGGCGATCCCAGAGACCGAGGTGCTGGAGCACGTCGCGCGCCGCGGCGCCGTAGGGCGCCAGCTCGGGATTCGCGATCGCGAGGTGCCGGAAGCCGTCGCCGCGCAGCACGCTCTCGTCGCGGACGAAGCCTTCGCGCGCGCTCCACAGCGCCAGTCGGCCCAGGGCATACGCGAAGCGGCTTCCCGTCACGGCGTGCTGGCCTTCTTCCAGCTTGCGCGGCCGCTCGGCGTCGGCGGACAGAAACACTTCGAACGGGGCGCCGTTCGCGATCTGCGCGAATAGTTTTCCCGAAGAGCCGTCGCTGATCACCACCTCGTGTTTCGTCGCGGCGCCGAACGCATCGCCGATCGCGCGACAGGTCGGGGCGAAGTTGGTCGCGACGGCGACGTGCACCGGATCCGCCACGGCGCTCGCGCTCGCGAAGAAAACCCACAGCAGTGCGGCCAGGCGCGCCATGCTCAGCTCCCGAAGGCGTCGAAGCCCGTGATGTCCTTGCCGATGATCAGCCGGTGCACGTCCTCGGTGCCCTCGTAGGTGTTGACCGTTTCGAGGTTCATCATGTGTCGCATGATCGGGTACTCGTCCATGATGCCGTTGCCGCCGAGGATGTCGCGCGCGAGGCGTGCGATCTCGAGCGCCTTCGCGACGTTGTTCATCTTGGCGAGGCTGATCTGCTCGGGGCGCACCTTGCCGGCGTCCTTCAGGCGTCCGAGCCGCAGCGACAGCAGCTGCGCCTTGGTGATCTCGACGATCATCTCGACCAGTTTGCGCTGCACGAGCTGATAGCCGGCGATCGGCCGCGAAAACATCACGCGACCCTGCGCGTAGCGAAGCGCGCAGTCGTAACACGCGCTGGCGGCGCCGATCGCGCCCCAGGAAATCCCGTAACGCGCCTGCGAGAGACAGGCGAGCGGCGCCTTCATCGAGCCGGTGCCCGGCAGGCGGTTCTCCTCGGGGATCCAGCACTTGTCGAAGTACAGCTCCGAAGTGACCGATGCGCGCAGGCTCAGCTTGCCGTGCATCTGCTCGGCCTTGAAACCCGGGCGATCGGTCTCGACCAGGAAGCCGTGCACCTTGTCTTCGAGTCGCGCCCACACGATTGCCACGTCGGCGACGTTGCCGTTGGTGATCCAGCGCTTCACGCCGTCGAGTACGAAGCCGCCCTTCGCGCGCTTCGCGGTGGTGCGCATGCCGGCGGGGTTCGAGCCGAAGTCCGGCTCGGTGAGGCCGAAGCAGCCGATCGCCTGGCCGCGCGCCATGCGCGGCAGCCAGTTCGACTTTTGCGCTTCCGATCCGAAGGCGAAGATCGGATACATCACGAGGCTCGACTGCACGCTCGCGAAGGAACGCAAGCCGCTGTCGCCGCGCTCCAGCTCCTGGGAGATCAGGCCGTACGCGACGCTGCTGGCGCCGGCGCAACCGTACGCTTCGGGCAGCGTGGGACCGAAGAAGCCGAGTTCGGCGAGCCGCGGCACGAGCTGCATCGGGAACGTGCCGTTGCGGTAGGCCTCGACGATGTGCGGCTGGAACTCTTCTTCCACGAAGCGGCGCGCGGTGTCGCGCACGAGCCGCTCCTCTTCGGTGAGCAACTCCTCGATCGCGTAGTAGTCGGGGGCTTCGTACGGCATCGAGTCTTCGCTCCTTCCAGATGCTTCCGCCTTCAAGTCATGACGATAGTCGTGACGGCCTGGCACCGCCGACCTAGCGCCGTGGGTCGGTCCGCAAGAGCCGCCGCGCGTGCAGGACCGACGGCACGTTGCTGCGCCACTCGGGCAGGATCGTCGTGATCGCGATCTCCTCGAGTTCGGCTAGCACCAACACCCACGTCGCGATGCGGAACGGGAGCGGCGACCCGCCGGCGAAGAGCGCGAGCGCGCTGGCGCCCACCACGACTGCCGAGAGTTTCGCGCCGTAGGTGTGATAGGACGTGAGCCGCCCGTACTTGAGGTAGCCAAGCGCGATCGGGAACACGTACGACGCGACGATCGCCGCGGCGCGTACCAGGCCTCGCGCTGGATCAGGTCGGGCCACAGCCACCACGCGCAGAGCGGCACCGTCAGGTAGGTCGCGAGGTCGCCGTAGCTGTCGAGCAGCGTGCCGAGCTGCGTCGCCTGATCGAAGCGGCGCGCCAGGTAGCCGTCGCAGAGATCGGAGAGCAGCGAGCACGAGAGCGCGACGAGAAAGGGCGTGGACTGGCCGGTCCACGCGAGGTAGAGCAGCACCGGCGCCAGCACGAGGCGCAGGCCGCTCAATAGGTTGGGGATGGTGAGGAGCGGTTCCGCCTGCATCGGCGCGAGTCTAATCGCGCCGGCGGCGCGCCGCGAAGCCCCTGCTGCTGGCTGCGGGGCCTCCCTTCTTGTACTCCTTCGTTCCCGCAGACCGCTGCGGTGCTCTGCTTCTCGATTCGTCTTTCCGGATCAAGGAGGCGCCATGGAACGAACCGATGGGACCGCGCGACTACCGCGGTCGATGCGTGCCACAGGCCGCATGGCAGAAGCAGCGCTTGCGCTGCTGCTCGCGGTGCTGGTTTCACTCCCGTGGCCGGGGGTGGTCGTCGCGCAGGACGCCGCACAGAGCGCCACCTTCAGTGCCGAAGAACTCGAGCAGGTCGTCGCGCCGATCGCACTCTACCCGGACTCCCTGCTCGCGCAGGTGTTGATGGCCTCGACCTACCCGCTCGAGATCGTCGAAGCGGAGCGCTGGGCGAAGGCACACCCGGGCCTGAAGGACAAGGCGCTCGAGAACGCGCTGCAATCGCAGAGCTGGGACGCGAGCGTGAAGTCGCTCGTCGCATTTCCGCAGGTGCTGACGATGATGAACGAGGAGCTCGCCTGGACGCAAAAACTGGGCGACGCGTTCCTCGCGCAGCAGGGCGAAGTGATGGACGCCGTGCAGGTGCTGCGCGGCAAGGCGAAGGCACAGGGCAATCTCGAGTCGGGCAAGCAACAGACAGTGATCGTCGAGCAGGCGCTGCAGGGCGAACCCGAGATCATCCGGATCGAGCCGGCGAGCCCGCAGGTCGTCTACGTCCCGACCTACAACCCCACCGTCGTCTACGGCTCGTGGCCATATCCCTCGTATCCGCCCTACTCGTATTATCCGCCGGGCTACACGGCCGCTGCGTCGCTTCTCTCGTTTGGCGTGGGCATGGCGGTCGGATCCGCGCTGTGGGGCGGCTGCAATTGGGGCTGGGGCGGACACGGCGACATCGACGTCGACGTCAATCGCTACAACAACTTCAACAGCAACGTGAACAAGAACTGGAACCAGAACAACGTCAGCAACAAGTTCCAGAACGGGAAGTGGCAGCACGACGGCTCGCACCGCAAGGGCGTGCAGTACCGCGACAAGGGCGTACAGGACCGCTACGGCAAGGGCAGTCGCGGCAACGTGCAGTCGCGCGAGGCGTTCCGCGGCCGTGCCGAGCAGGGTCGCCAGCAGATGGCGCGGGACGGCGGCGCCAGCGCTCGCCGCGATCTCGGCAAGCAGGGCGGCGGAGCCGGAGCCGGCAACCGAGCTGGCGCGGGCCAATTCGACCGCGGTGCGGCCGGCAATCGGGGCGGTGCGGGCGCGGGACAGCGCGACCGCGCGTCGGCCTCCAATCGCGGCGGCGGCGATCGCCGCTCACCGAGCGCGTTCGGCGGTCAGGGGAGCGGGCAGCAGGTCCGGCGCGATTCCAGTCGCGGTCGCACCAGCCAACAGAGCGCGAGAGCTTACAGCTCGCGCGGCGGATCGCAGGGCATGCGCAGCGGTGGCGGGGGCGGCGGATCTCGTGGCGGCGGTGGAAGTCGCGGTGGAGGCGGTGGCGGACGTGGCGGCGGCGGACGCGGCGGCGGGCGTCGCTGATGGACGCGCAACCGTTGGCTGATGAGCGCAGCGCGTGCCGCGCTGCTGCAATCGCATCTCGGGAGGTAGGGAAGATGACCGCGCGCTACAGCCGCGTTCTCACCGCGACCTTCGTCGCCGTGTTTCTCGGCTTCGCCGCGGCGCCGCATGCAAGCGCCGCCGTCGCCAAGCAACAGCACTTCGCGTCGCCCGAAGAGGCAGTGCAGGCGCTCGTCGCAGCCGCGAAGACCGGGGAATCCAAATCGCTGCTCGCGATCCTCGGCCCGGCGGCGAAGCCGCTGGTCGACTCGGGCGACCCGGTCACCGATCGCGAAACCCTCGAAAAATTCGTCAAGAGCTACGAGGAGGCGAACTCGCTCGAGAAGACGACTGAAACGCAAGTCACGCTCGCGACCGGCAAGGACGCCTGGCCGCTGCCGATCCCGATCGTGAAGGACGACGCCGGCTGGCGCTTCGACACCGAAGCGGGCGACGACGAAATCATCGCGCGCCGCATCGGCCGCAACGAACTCTCGACGATCCAGTCCTGCCTCGCCTTCGTCGACGCCCAACGCGAGTACTACGAGCGCGATCCCGAGAAGAGCGGCCTGCTCCACTACGCGCACCGCTTCGGGAGCAGCCCGGGCAAGCGCGACGGTCTCTACTACCCGACGCAGGAGGGAGAGAAGCCCAGCCCCCTCGGCGAACTCTTCGCCGCCGCCAAGGCCGAGGGATACCAGAAGAAGAAGTCCGGCGAGCCGACTCCCTATCACGGCTACCAATACCGAATCCTCGACGGCCAGGGCCCGCACGCGACCGGCGGGGCCTACAGCTATCTCGCGCACGGCAA
>JAGSPS010000065.1 GCA_018262315.1 Deltaproteobacteria bacterium
GCGTTTCTCATCCGGATCGGAGAGAGCGTGTGGCTACTGCGCTTCGGGAACGAGGTCCGCCGCGGCCTCGGCCACGTCCGTTCCCTTGTAGTTCTCCAGAATCACCTGGAAGATCTTGTTCGCCTCGTCCTCGCGGTTCATACGCGTGTAGCAGACGCCCAGCTTGTAGAGCGCGTCCGCGTCGAGGCCCAGGCCCGGGTACTCGTTCAGCAATTCGCGGTATCGATCCGCGGCCGACGGGTACTCCTTCTGGTCGAAATAGAAGTCGGCGACCTGCATCGTGTGCTCGCCCAGCCGCGTCCGCAGCTCGCGCCAGATCTTCTCCGCGTCCGCGGAGTACTGGGAGTGCGGGAAGCGTGCGAGCAGTCGGTCGAGATGCGTCAACGCCTCGTGCGTGGCGGTCTGGTCACGCGACGCATCGCGGCTCTGCTTGTAATACGACATCGCGGTCTGGAACATCGCGTACGGAACTTGTTTGTGTTCCGGGTGCAGTTCGACGAAGTCGCGGTAGTAGGAGACAGCCTCTTCGTTCTTCTCGCTCTTGAAGTACGCATCGGCGATCGCGAGCTGCGCCAGTACGGCCTGCTCGCTGTAGGGATAGTTGTCGATGATGTCCTGGAAGGTCTCGATCGCCTCCGAGAAGTCGGGTTGGAGGAACCAGTGGAAACCGTCCTCTTCCTCGGCGACCTGTGTCTCGCCCTTCTGGTACAGCTCCTCGGCCGAGGGCAGCTCCTCGAACTTCTGCGGGGGCGGCCCCCCCGCGCAGGCGACCGTGAGCGCGGCGACCGCGGCCAGCGAGACGGAAGAACGACCGATGAGTTTCATCGCAAACCCCCCTCGACAGAACCCCAGCGGACCCTACCCGACGGTCCGGAGCGCTGTCAATTCTGCTAGGTTGCCCGGCCCTACGGGGTCAACCCGGTATTCCCGGATCTCCATTGCATGCTTGGGGGACTGATGCTCGATGAAGCTCTCCGCGACCTGCGCACCGATCGCCGCATGTTCGAGCGCCGGGGTTGGCTCACCAGGCAGGAGCGGGCGACCATCCTCGCCGAGTTGCCCGACGTCGGTGACAAGGTCGCGCCGCAAGAAGAGCCGCCCGTTCCGGCGCCGCAGTCATCCCTCTCGGAGGGATGAGGAGGCCGTCGTGATCAAGGCGAGGTTCGGGGACCGGCTCGACGGCTGGCTCGAAGCCGCGCTCCCCTTTCTGTTTCGGCGCCCCGTCAATCCCAACGTGCTGACCGTCATCGGGACGCTGATCTCGGTCGGCGCTGGTATTGCGTTCGCGACGGGCCGCTTCGTTCTGGGCGCGGTGCTGATCCTCGCGGGCGGCGCCTTCGATCTGGTCGACGGTGTGATCGCCCGCCATCACGGCATCGCCACGGCCTTCGGCGCGTTTCTCGACTCGACGCTCGACCGCCTCGCCGACATGGCGATGCTGCTCGGCGTGATGCTGCACTACGCGGCGCTCGGCGACGCGGGCACGGTGCTGCTGAGCGGCGTCGCGATGATCGCGTCGGTGCTGACTTCCTATGCAAAGGCGCGCGCGGAGCAGTTCCTGCCCTCGTTCGAGGGCGGGTTCCTGGAGCGCGGCGAGCGGCTCACGATCCTCGGGATCGGCGCCATCTCGGGTTACATGGTCATAGCGCTTTGGATCCTGGCGGTGGCTGGAACCGCCACCTTCGCGTATCGCTTCGGGATCGCGTATCGCGAGCTGGCCCGGCTGGAGAGCGAACAGAAGCTCGGAGAGCACACGAGATGAACGAGCAGGACCGGGAGGACAAGGGTTTCACGGTGGTCGATCGCCGCGGCGCCGCGAGCGAGACATCGCCGCCTTCGCCCGTGTCGGCCGCCGAACCGTCGCCGGGCCAGCCGGCGTCGAGGGTCGATTTCTCGATGCTGGCCCAGTCGATCGCATTTTCGGCGCTCCATTACCTCGGCCTGATGACCGAGCCCGAGAGCGGCCGCGCGGGCGAGCGCGACATTCCGCTCGCGCGCCACAACATCGAGATCCTCGAACTGCTCGAGGAGAAGACGCGCGGCAACCTCAGTACCGAAGAGGCGCGACTGCTCGCGAGCCTGCTCTACGAGGTGCGGATGCACTTCGTCGAAGCGACGAAGTCGCCGGCCTCCTAGCCGATGAGCGAACCCGCGTGGCGCCTCGCGCCGGCCAAGCTGAACCTCGGTCTGCGCGTGGTCGGCCGGCGCGACGACGGCTACCACCTGCTCGAAAGCCTCTTCGTCCCGCTCGAACTGGCCGACCGCGTGCGCGTCGAGGCCGAGCCCGCCGCGGTGACCTCGATCTCCGTGACGATGCTCGGCCGCGCGGGCGACGTCCCGGCTGGCGACGACAACCTGGTGACGCGTGCCGCCCGCGCCTTTCTCGGCGCAGCCGGGATCACCGCCCGTATCGCGCTGACCCTCGACAAGCAGATCCCCGTTGGGGCGGGGCTCGGCGGCGGATCGAGTGACGCCGCGGCGGTGCTGTGCGCACTGGCCCAGCAATTTGCGAACGAACTCTCGATTCAAGCCCTCGCTGCGGTCGCCGTCCGGCTCGGGGCCGACGTCCCGTTCTTTCTGGATCCGCGGCCCGCCTGGGTCACGGGGATCGGGGAACAGATCGAACCGATTCGCGAGTTCCCGGCGCTCGACGTGTTGCTTGCGACGCCCGCGCCGCCGCTGGCCACAGCCGACGTCTTCCGTGCCCTCGACGCCGCGTTGACGCCCCCTAGCCCCCGCCGTAGGATGCCCGCGCTTCGGGACGGTCCAGGCTGGTTCCCCAGCGCAGCCCTTCTCAGCAATGACTTGGAGCCCGTTGTCGCACGACTCCGACCAGGGATCGCGCGGATTCGATCGGAGTTGGAACGGCTCGGCGCACGGGCGGTAGCGATGTCGGGCAGCGGGCCCACGATGTTCGGTTTGTTTCGCGACGCGGGGCAGGCCGAGGCAGCCAGCAAAGAGGGGCGCTTCAAAGCCACGGATCGGGTGCAGGTGACCCGCTCACACGACGCCCCCGGTTCAGTCCCCCGCGGAGGAAAACCTTGGGGCGTCGTCTAATGGTAGGACAGCGGCCTTTGGAGCCGTTCGTGGAGGTTCGAATCCTCCCGCCCCAGCCAGTGAGTTCATGACTTCCGGTTTGATGATTTCAAGTTTGATGATTTCCGTGCCATCGCCGCAGACGGCGGCGCACCAACACGAGTCCGGTGGCTGGGTCGCATGAGGTCGGTTGCGGGATCGTTGGGACGGAGAGTTCGGTGCAGCGGATGAAGCTCTTTCATGGCAATGCGAATCCGGATCTCGCGGCTTCGGTGGCCGCCTATCTGGGCGTGCCCACGGGACGGGCGCGGGTCACGAACTTCAGCGACGGCGAGATCCAGTGCGAGATCGAAGAGAACGTCCGTGGTCTCGACTGCTTCGTCGTGCAGTCCACCAGCAACCCGGCCAATCGCCACCTGATGGAACTGCTGATCATGGTGGATGCGCTGCGACGCTCGTCGGCGCGGCGCATCACGGCCGTGATTCCCTACTACGGCTACGCGCGCCAGGATCGCAAGGTCGCCCCGCGCGTCCCGATCACGGCCAAGCTCGTCGCCGACCTGATCTCGACGGCCGGCACCGATCGCGTGCTCTGCATCGACCTCCACGCCGGCCAGATCCAGGGCTTCTTCAACATCCCTGTCGACAACCTCTATGCGACGCCCGTGCTGCTGCCCGCGATGCAGAGCTTCGGCCGGGACGTCTGCATCATCTCGCCCGACGCGGGCGGCGTGGAGCGCGCGCGAGCCTACGCGAAGCGCCTCGACGCCAAGCTCGCGATCATCGACAAGCGCCGCGAGAAGGCCAATGTCGCGGAGATCATGCACATCATCGGCGAAGTCGAAGGCCTCGAGTGCGTGATCGTCGATGACATGGTCGACACCGCCGGCACGCTCACCCAGGCGGCAAGCGCGCTCAAGGAAGCGGGCGCCGCCGGCGTCTACGCGGCGATCACGCACCCCGTGCTGTCGGGTCCGGCGATCGAACGCATCAACAAGTCGGACCTCCAGCAGCTCGTCGTCACGGACACGATCCCGCTCCACGACGGTGCGCGGGCCTGCGAGAAGATCAAAGTGATGTCCATCGCCAACCTGCTGGGCGAGGCCATCAGGCGAATTACCAACGAGGAGAGCGTCAGCTCCCTCTTCGTGTAGGAGACTTCCATGTCTGAGACCGCACTCGTCGTCGATTCCCGGGCGGCAACCGGGAAGGGCGCCGTCCGCAAACTGCGCGCCGCCGGCCGCATCCCCGCCATTCTCTACGGTCACGGCAAGGAGTCCGTGCCGGTCACCGTCGATCCGCGCGCACTCGAGAAGCTGCTGCGCGTGGGCGGCGCCAACGCTTTGATCGATCTCACCGTCGAAGGTCGCCCCGAGTTGGGCAACCCCGTCGCGCTGGTGAAGGAACTCCAGCGCCACCCGATTCGCGGCACGATCATGCACGCCGATCTCTTCCAGGTGGACCTCACCCGCACCGTCGAGGTCGAAGTGCCGGTGCACCTCGTCGGCAAGCCGAAGGGCATCGACTTTGGCGGCATCCTCGAGCACTCGCTGCGCGAGATCGCGCTCGAGTGCCTACCGCGCTCGATTCCCGCGTCGATCGAGGTCGACGTCTCCAACATGGAGATCGGTGACGTCATCCACGTCCGGGATCTCGCGCTGCCCGCCGGCGTCTCGCTGGTGACCGACCCGGATCTCGGCGTCGTGCACGTCGCGCTGCCCGCCGCGGAAGAAGAGGCGCCCGTGGTCGCGGCAGAGGAGGGTGCGGAGGCCGCACCGGCGGCGGCAGGCGAAGCCGCGCCGGCGGCGGCGGCGCCTGCTGCTGCGCCCGCTGCGAAGAAGTCCGACTAGGCGGCGACGTGAAGCTCGTCGTTGGCCTCGGCAATCCCGGCGCCGAATACGAGCACACGCGACACAACGTCGGCTTCCGCATCGTCGAGCGCGTCGCGGCGCGACACCGGATCGCGCTGCGACACGAGCGACGGATGCACGCCAACTTCGGCGTCGGGATCATCGCCGGCACCGAGACCGCGCTGCTCGAACCGCAGACGTACATGAATCGGTCGGGACGAGCCGTGCTCGCCGCGCTCGAAGACTGCCCGGTCGATCCCGCGACGGATCTGCTCGTCGTGTACGACGACCTCGATCTGCCCTTCGGTCGCTTGCGTCTTCGCGCTGCGGGAGGCGCCGGTGGCCACAACGGCATCGGCGACATCCAGGACCAACTCGGCCGCAGCGACTTCGCGCGGCTTCGCTTCGGGATCGGGCGCCCGCCGGCTGGCGAGGATCCCGTCGCCTACGTGCTCGCGCCGTTCACGGCGGACGAAGCCGGTGGTCTCGACGACGGTCTCGAGCGCGCCGCCGATGCGATCGAGGCCGTCGTCGTCGATGGCGCCCTGCGCGCGATGAATCGCGTCAACGCAATCCCCAAGGAGGAGGCCGGTACATGACCGCCACCGATCGGTCGTCGCAGTGGATCGATCGGATCAACCAGCCCTTCCAGCGCTTCCTGGCGCTCGAGGCCTCGAGCAGCCTGCTGTTGCTCGGAATGACGGTACTCGCGTTGGCTTGGGCCAACTCACCCTGGGTCGAGGCCTACCAGCATTGGCTCCACCTGCCGCTCGCGCTGCACATCGGAGGTTTCGAGCTCTCGCTCTCGTTCGGCCACTTCGTGAACGACGCGTTGATGGGCATTTTCTTCTTCGTCGTCGGCATGGAGATCAAGCGGGAGATGGCGGTCGGAGAACTCTCGTCCGCGTCGAAAGCGCTCCTGCCAGCGATCGCGGCGCTGGGCGGCATGCTGATTCCCGCCGGAATCTACGCCGCCTTCCATTGGGGCGAGCCGACGATCCGCGGCTGGGGCGTGCCGATGGCCACCGACATCGCATTCGCGGTGGCTGCGCTCTCCGTCTTCGGTGCGCGCGTGCCGTCGGGCCTCAAGGTCTTCCTGCTCGCCCTCGCCATCGCCGACGACATCGGAGCCGTCGCGGTGATCGCGGTCTTCTACACCGCCGACGTCTCGATTCCGTGGCTCGCCTGGGCGGTCGGTGGACTCGTCTTCACCTTCGCCATGAATCTCTCTGGTGTACGGTCCTACAGCGTCTACTTCGTCGTCGGCGGGCTGGTGTGGTTCGCGATGCACGAGTCGGGTGTGCACGCCACGATCGCAGGCGTGGCGCTCGGTTTGCTGACCCCTGCGCGTTCGCTCGAAGCAGTGCCGGATCGGGCCACCCTCGTGCAACGCGGGATCCGCTGGCTCGAGCAGCTGGGCGATGCGATCGAGGGCGGTGACGATCTCGCCGGCCACGAGCGCCATCGGATCACGCGGCAGGTTCAAGCTGTGACGCGCTCGACGCTCTCCCCGATCGACGAACTCACCAACGTGCTCCACCCGTGGGTGGCGTTCGTGATCATGCCGCTCTTCGCGCTGTGCAACGCCGGTGTCGCGCTCGGCGCGTCGGCGCTCGCCGAGCCCGTGGCGGCGCGCGTGAGCCTCGGCATCGGCCTCGGCTTGCTGATCGGGAAGCCGCTCGGCATCACGCTCTTCGCCTGGCTCGCGGTGCGCGCCGGGCTGGCGCAGCTGCCGCGCGGCGTCGGGTGGTCGCAGGTCGTGGCAACGGGCTTCCTGGCCGGCATCGGATTCACCGTCGCCTTGTTCGTCGCCTCGCTCGCCTTCTCGGATCCCGGGCACGGCGCCGCCGCAAAGGTCGGGATCCTGCTCGGCTCCGTGGGTGCGACCGTTCTCGGCGTCGCAGGACTCGCCCGCACATTGCCTCGCGTCGCCAGTCCGGCGCAGATTCCCAGACAATCAGGCGAATGAAGCGCCGATTATGTCGGATAATCGCGCTGTTTGACTGGATTGACGGGGCGATTGGCCTGGGTCTAAGATCCGCGAATGGCGATCGCACTCGACCGCAGCGCGGACACCGGCGGACAGCCGGTCTACCAGCAGATCGCGGCGCACTTCCGCGCGGAGATCGAGGCGGGGCGGCTCGGCGCAGGCGACCGCCTGCCGACGATCCGCGAGCTGGCGCGCACGCTGGGCGTGAACCGCGACACGGTGGCGCTCGCGTACGACGAGCTGTCGCGCATGGGTCTCATCGAAGCCACGGTCGGGCGCGGCACCTTCGTGCGGCGGCCCGCCGCGGGTGAGGCGAGTCGCGCGCTCGCGCCCTTCGAGCCGGTGCTTTCGCCGCTCGTCGACCGGCTACTCGACTTCGAGCGCGCACGCGTGCGCTACACGGCGCCGGCCGGCACGGTGCCGCTGCACTCGCTGGTGCCCGACCCGTCGCTGTATCCCGTCGACGAGTTCCGCCGCGCGTTGAACCGCGTGCTCAGCGAGGGCGGCAGCGAACTGCTGCGCTACGGCCCCGCGCAGGGCGATGCAGCACTGCGCGCTGTGCTTGCCGAGCGACTGTGCGCCAGCGGGGTCGGCGCGACCGCCGACTCGGTGACGCTCACGCTCGGCGCGAGCGAGGGCATCGTGCTCGCGCTGCGACTGTTCGCCGTGGCCGGCGACGCGGTGGCCATCGAGGAACCGACCTACCACAACGTGCTGGGCGCATTGGCCGCGCAGGGATTGCGCGCGGTGCCGGTGCCGATGCGCGACGGGGCTCCCGATCTCGCGGTGCTCGAACGCGTGCTCGTGCGCGCGGACGTGAAGGCGTTCTACACGATGCCCACCTTCCACAACCCGCTCGGCACCAGCACGCCACTTGCGCACCGGCGCGCGCTGCTCGCGATCGCGGCCGCCGCCAGCAAGCCGGTGATCGAGGACGCCTACGAGATGGACCTGCGCTTCGCCGGCAAGCCGGTGCCGTCGCTCGCGGCACTCGACGGGCGCGGTCTCGTGGTGCAGCTCGTTTCGTTCTCGAAGTCGCTGTTCCCCGGCGCGCGTGTCGGGGCGATCGCGGCACACGGGCGCGTCGTCGACGCACTGCTCGCGCTCAAGCACGCGAGCGATCTCGGCGGCTCGCCGATCCTGCAAGCCGCGCTCGCCGCCTTCGTCGTGAGCGGCGGCTATGACCGGCATCTCACCCGCGTGCGACGCGCACTGCTGCAGCGCCGCGACGCGATGCTCGATGCGCTCGCGAGCGAGATGCCGGATGGCGTGCGTTGGACCGAGCCCGAGGGCGGTCTGCAGCTCTGGGTGGAGCTGCCGGAGTCACTCGACAGCGCCGAGCTGCTCGCCGACGCGGTGCGAGCCGGTGTGCTGTTTGCGCCCGGCTCCCAGTTCCGCAACGACCGCCGTCCCTCGAGCGGCTTGCGGCTCTCGCTCGCGCTCGCCGCCGAAGACGAGATCCGCCGCGGCGTCGCCGCGCTCGCGACCGTCGTGCGCGAACGACTGCGCGCGGCGCCACTGCGCGCGGTGGACGAGCGCGTGTCGGTATGACGGAAGAACGATCGGCGATGGACGCCGCGGGCGAGTGCGGCTGCAACTAGCGACGCCGGCCCCCGGCGTCTTCAGGAGGAAGCATGGCTCATCACAAGTACGACGAGCGATCGAAGGGCGGCAACGGCAGCGGCGCCGAACGCGTCGGCGCGAAGGCCTTCGAGTTGAAGGTCGGGCTCGCCGAGATGCTGAAGGGCGGCGTGATCATGGACGTCACGACGGCCGAGCAGGCGAAGATCGCCGAGGACGCCGGGGCCTGCGCCGTGATGGCGCTCGAGCGCGTGCCCGCCGACATCCGCAAGGAAGGCGGCGTCGCGCGCATGACGGCGGTCGAGGTGATCGAGCAGATCCAGCGGGTCGTCTCGATCCCGGTGATGGCGAAAGTGCGCATCGGGCATCTGATGGAAGCGCGCGTGCTCGAGTCGCTCGGCGTCGACTTCATCGACGAGTCCGAAGTGCTGACGCCGGCCGACGAGGAACACCACGTCTGGAAGCACGACTTCAAGTCTCCCTTCGTGTGCGGTGCGCGCAATCTCGGCGAGGCGCTGCGGCGCATCGCCGAAGGCGCCGCGATGATCCGCACCAAGGGCGAGGCGGGCAGCGGCAACATCGTCGAGGCGGTGCGCCACCTACGCGCGGTGAACGGCCAGATCCGCGCGCTCACGACCACCTCACCCGAGGAACTGCCGGCGCGCGCGAAGGAACTCCAGGCGCCGCTCGACCTGGTGCGCTTCGTCGCCGAGCACGGACGACTCCCCGTGCCGAACTTCGCGGCGGGCGGCATCGCGACGCCGCCGGATGCCGCGCTGTGTCGCGCGCTCGGCGCCGAGGCCGTGTTCGTCGGCTCGGGCATCTTCAAGAGCGCCGATCCCGAGGCGCGCGCCCGCGCCGTCGTGCGCGCTTGCACGCACTGGGACGATCCGAAGCAGGTGCTGGAAGCCTGCCGCGGTCTCGGCAAGGCGATGGACGGCATCGAGATGTCGACGCTCGGCGATGCCGAGCGACTCGCCAATCGCGGCTGGTAGCCCCGCAAGCGAAGCGCGCAGCGAGCCGGAGGCGAGCGAAGTTCATTGGGACGCGAAGCGCGCAGCGAGCCGGAGGCGAGCGAAGTTCATCAGGACGGCGGATTGATGTACCTACGGGCACAGTTCGACGAAACCGGCGTCGCAATGGAGTCACTGTCGTGAGCGCGCGCGTCGGCGTGCTCGCGATCCAGGGCGACTTCGAGGCGCACGCACGCGCGCTCGCGCGCGCGGGTGCCGAAGCGGTGCTGGTGCGCGACCCGAAGGAACTCGACGGCCTCGACGCGCTGGTGCTGCCGGGTGGCGAGAGCACGACGATCGCGAAGGGCATGGAGCGGCTCGCGCTCTACGAACCCGTGCGCGCCTTCGTGGAGTCGGGTCACCCGGTGCTCGGCACCTGCGCCGGCGCGATCCTGCTGGCGCGCGCGGTCGAGAACCATCCCGTGCGCAGCCTCGGTCTCGTCGACGTCACCGCGGTGCGCAACGCGTACGGGACGCAGGTCGATTCGTTCGTCGCGTGTGTCGATGCGGGTGCGGCGCCGGGTCTCGAAGGGTTGCGCTGCGTCTTCATCCGCGCGCCGCGGCTGCGCGATCCGGGACCGGGCGTCGAAGTGCTGGCACGCGTCGATGGCGAGCCCGTCCTGATCCGCCAGGGCAACCGCTTCGCCGCCACCTTCCATCCCGAACTGACCGACGATGCGCGTGTCCACGCGCTGCTGCTGGGCGGCATGCGCACCCCCGGGGCGGCCCGCCGCCTCGCCCGCTAGTCTCGGCCGCTGACGAGGAACCCCCCGATGATCTTTCAGACTGACGACCTCCGCATTGCGGGCCTGCGCCCGCTGATTCCCCCCGCGATCCTGATGGAAGAGCTGCCGATTGGGGAGAAGAGCTCCGCGACGGTTGCGAAGGGGCGCGAGCAGATCCAGGCGATCCTGCGCGGTGACGACGATCGCCTGCTGGTGGTGGTCGGTCCCTGCTCGGTGCACGATCCGGTGGCGGCGATTGACTACGCGCGGCGGCTCCGCGAGGTCGCCGACCGTTGCGCGCGCGATCTGCTGATCGTGATGCGTGTGTACTTCGAGAAGCCGCGCACGATCATCGGCTGGAAGGGTCTCATCAACGACCCCCACCTCGACGAGACCTTCTTGATCAACGAGGGCCTGCACACGGCGCGGCGCTTCCTGCTCGACGTGGCCGAGCTGGAACTGCCGGCTGGCACCGAGTTCCTCGATCCGATCTCCCCGCAGTTCATCGCGGATCTGGTCTCCTGGGGCGCGATTGGCGCACGCACCTCGGAGAGCCAGGTGCACCGCGAGCTGGCGTCGGGCCTCTCGATGCCGGTGGGTTTCAAGAATGGGACCGACGGCAGCATCCAGGTGGCGATCGACGCGATCAAGTCGGCTTCCTACTCGCATCACTTCTTGTCGGTGACCAAGCAGGGACTCGCGGCGATCTTCGAGACGCGGGGCAACCCGGACTGTCACCTGATCCTGCGCGGTGGCGTCAGAGGACCGAACTACGAGCGCGAGGCGATCGTGAAGGTCGCGGCGGCGCTGGCGAAGGCCGCGCTGCCGGTTCGCGCCATCGTCGACTGTTCGCACGCCAACAGCGAAAAGAATCCCGCCAAGCAGGGCGACGTGGGGCGGGTCGTGGCGGAGCAGATCGCGGCCGGGGATCGCAGCATCGTCGGCGTCATGCTCGAGAGCTTCATCGAAGAGGGCCGCCAGGACGTCCGTCCCGGTGCCCCGCTCGTCTACGGCCAGAGCATCACCGACGCCTGCATGAGCTGGTCTCGCACGGCCCCCCTCCTCGACCACCTGGCCGCCGCCACGCGCGGACGAAGGGGACGGTCCTCGAAGTGACCTGGCCGCGGACTTAGGGGACACACCTCACAGCCGCGACTCGGTTCGCCCGGGATGAAATGCGCTCCGTCAGGTCATTCTCGTCGAGGGATGTCCCTTTTCTCCGTCGCCAGGTCGTTCCGAGGACCGTCCCCTTTCGCCGCGCGGGGCGGGTGTGCTAACCCGGCAGCCCATTTGCGAACCACCTCGGTTCCCGCTGGGTGCGCTCGGACCCGCTGAGCGTTCCAACAAGGCCGGGAGCCCG
>JAGSPS010000284.1 GCA_018262315.1 Deltaproteobacteria bacterium
TTCGGCTGTTCCTCGCTGTAGCGCTTGGCGCGGCTGCGGCCGAGTCCGAACACACCGGCGCCGCCGGCCGCGGCAGCGCGGCGACTGATCCAGATGAACGCGCCGATCAGCAGCAGCGTGGGCCCGAAGCCGATCAGCAGCTTGAAAACCGACGAGGCGTCCTCGTCGCGCGCGTCGATCACCACGCCCTGCTTCTCGAGCAGCGCCTCGAGACCGGCATCGGCAAAGGCCGGTCGCTGCGTCACGAAGCGCTTGGAGGTGTGCGGCTCGTTCGGGTCGGCGACGAGCCAGGCGGGCAGCTTCGGCTCCGACGCCGGCCGCGGCTGGGTGTCCCGGGTGGGATAGGTGACCTCGGCCTTGAAGCTGCCGCGGATCGAATCCCCCAATCCGACGACATCCTCGACGTTCCCAGACTCGACCTGCTGCTTGAAGAACGTGTACGGGATGGTGATCGAGGACGGTTCGGGAAAGCAGGCGCGCATCAGCAGGAAGTTCGCCGTCACGACGATCATGACGATCATCCACCACGGCTGCGGCCGAACGTTCGGCGTGCGCGGAACCGCCTCCTTCGATGTCTTGGGCGCCGCGCTCGGGTCCTGGGTCGGTTGCTTCGCCATCGTCCACGCGATTGGAAGGAAACCGCAGAGTAGCCGTCGGAGGTGGTGCCGGGCGCTACTTGTTGCCTTGCCGGTGATCCGGAAGCGCTTTCGACTTGTCGGCGCCCATCGGAAGCTCCGCTTCGATGCGCGACGCCACGGCCACGCCGTCGCGATCTTCGTACGTCACCTTCACGCTGCGACCCTGTTGCAGGTCCGCGAGCGCAATGCCCTTGCGACCCTCCACGATCTTCGTCTTGTCATCGACGCGGAACGTGGTGGTTTGCGAGGCGCTGGTCTCCTGAACCGACACGGTCTTCGCGGCGGCGTCGACCGCCGTGACGCTGCCAATCAGCTTGTCCGTTGCAGACGCCGATCCCGCCAGCCCGAGGAGCGTGAGCCCCACGGCCATGGCCGTCAGAACTTGCTTGTACATGGATGCTTACCACCAAGTGAGGCAACGGAGTATCCGTCGCTACCGGCCAGCGTAGCGCCCTAGGAGAGGTGCCGGGCGTCAAGTTATTTCTCGTCAAGTTATTCGATGCGGCTGCGGGAATCCCGCTCAGGTCTTCTTCAGCTCGATCGGGAACTCGTGGTCGGTCTTGGCTCCGACGTTGAGCGCCCATTCGGTGCCGCCCTTCGGGACGCCCACGGTGCTGCCGGCCGCGGGGATCCTTCCGACGAAGGGATCGACGCCGCTCGACTTCGGCGGGACTCCGGCGACGAGGTCGCCCGACATGATTACGCGGTAGTAGTCGTGGTCGTGATGGTGGAGGTTCGAGTGCTCGCCGGGCGCGGGCGTCATCTCCGAGATCCCCACGTTGTCGTCTTCGAACAGCACACGATTCGCGACGTCGCCAATCGGGTCGCCGGCGTGCTCTTCGCGAAACTTCTCGATCCGCTCGCGCATGGCGGGGCAGCTCGATGAACTCGGGGGCGCTGTGGCGCATGGGATTCTCCTTGGACTCCGCTTTCGGGATCAGGGAGAAGACCGGTGATGCGCGCGACTGTCGATCGTCCGGAGGGTCCGAGGGAACGGGGCGGTGTAGCATGGGTGGATGCCGGCCGGACAAGAGCTGTCGATGCGGCCGAGCGCGTAGTTCCGCGAGGACATCGCGCAGCTGTAGGACGAAGAGTGCTGAATCCCATGGCGGCATCTCCCCGCCGCTCACCACCCGCTCGATCGATCGCAGGGCTTCGCTCCTGCGATCGGCGGGCAGGCTCTGCCAGCTCGAGATATCGAGCTTCTCGCGCGCCGATCCGGCGAACCACGCGGACGGCGCAAGCTTCGCGTGCCATGACAGCGAGCCGGAATCCGAGTGGCAGCCGTAGCAGGAGCGGGTGAGCGCCGCCTGCACGTCCGCGTCGGGAGCGACGCTGGCCTCGGCGCCCACCGTCGCACGCGGCGCTGTGCCCGAACTCGCACACGCCGAGGCGAGCACCGCCGCGGCGCATGCGAGAACCATCGAACTCGCCACCGGACGTCGCGCCATGACCAGCTCGCTCCCTCTCGTGGATCGATGCAGCTGCGGCCGCGTCCCGCACCCATCAGGCGCTGACGCGCGCCAGATGGCGCCGGCATGAACGATCGCCGACTGTGTTGCAACTGCCTCAGAGGCGGTAGCGTGGATCCACTCGCCGAAGGATTCCATGGCCACAGCGCAGCCTCTCGCGGGCAAGACCGCCGTCGTCACAGGCGCATCGAGTGGCATCGGCCGCGAGATCGCGCGTCAACTCGGCCTCGCGGGCGCACACGTCACGCTCGCCGGACGCACGCGCGACGCGATGGACGAAGTCGCGCGCGAAATCGAGAAGGCGGGCGGCGTCGCGCGCGTGGTCGCGCTCGATGTCCGCGACGTCGCGCAGGTGCGCGCACTGGTGGAAGGGGCTGTCGAAGCGACCGGTCGCCTCGACATCATGGTGAACAACGCCGGCGTCTCGTTCCCCTCCAAGATCGCCGAGGCCGACCCCGAGGAGTGGCGCACGATGCTCGAGACCAACGTGCTGGCGCTGCTCGCCGGATCGCAGGCGGCGATCCGCGCAATGCGCGCCTGCAAGGCGCACGGCCACATCGTCAACATCTCGTCGATCGCCGCGCAGCGCCGCGACTCGGGCGTCTACGGCGCCACCAAGCACGCCGTCAACTGCATCAGCGCAACGCTGCGCACGGAACTCGAAGACGACACCATCCGCGTCGTGAACGTGATGCCGGGCGCGATCGCCACCAACTTCGCGCGCAACTTCGATCCGGCCTTTCTCGAAGGCTTCGCGAAGATGACCGGCGTGCAGACCGAGATCCGCAAGGGCGAGCGGCTCCCGGACGAGGTGATCGCGAAACTCCAACCGCTGCTCCCGCAGGTGCTCGGCAACGCCGACGACGTCGCACGCGCCGTCCTGTTCGCGGTCACGCAGCCGATCGAAGTGAACATTCTCGACATCGAGATCCGCCCCGCGAAACAGCTCAACCTCGGCTAGCGGAGAGCAAAGAGCGGCGAGCGCGTGCCGCGCCGCGCGAGGAGCAGCGGCTCTCGGTCACTCGTATCGCAGCGCCGCGATCGGATCGAGACGCGCCGCCTTGCGCGCGGGGTAGAAGCCGAAGAACACGCCGACCGCGCCCGAGAAGAGCAGCGAACCGAGTACGGCGCCGGGCGAGATCAGGGTCGGCCAACCCGCCAGCGTGGAGACCAGTCGCGCGGTCGAAACGCCGAGCAGCACGCCGCCGAGCCCGCCGACGAAGCTCAGCGTGATCGCCTCGACCAGAAACTGGAGCAGGATGTGGCGGCTCTTGGCGCCCACCGCCATGCGGATGCCGATCTCGCGCGTGCGCTCCGTCACCGAGACCAGCAGGATGTTCATGATCCCGATGCCGCCGACCAGCAGCGAAATCGAAGCCACCGCGAGCAGCAGCCGCGTCATCACCTGGCTCGCGCTCACCGAAGCCTGCGCCATCTCGTTGAGATCGCGCACCGTGAAGTCGTCGTCCTGACCGGGCTGGATGCGGTGCCGATCGCGCAACAGCAGGGTCACCTGCTCCGCGGCCGCTGCGATGTCGTGCTGCGACGCGGCAGTCACCCAGATCATGTCCACCGAGCCGAGGATCTCGGTGCCGAGTACGCGGCGTTCCGCGGTTCCGAACGGCATGACCACGACGTCGTCCTGATCCTGGCCCCAGGTGGTCTGGCCCTTGCGGGCGAGCACGCCGATCACGCGGAAGGGAACGTCCTTCACGCGGATCGTCGCGTCGATCGGATCCTCGCCGGGACCGAAGAGGTTGTCGACGACGGTCTGCCCGAGCACGGCGACGCGATTGGCCGTCGTGTCGTCGCGCTGCGTGAAGAAGCTGCCCTTCGCGACGGGCCACTGTCGCACGGTCGAATAGCTCGCGGTGGTTCCCTGCACCGAGGTGGACCAGTTGGTGTCGCCGTACACGACCTGCGCGATCGCGCGCTTGAACCAGGTGACGTCCTCCGCCGCCGGCACGTCGGAGCGGATCGCCTCCCCGTCGCGCACGGTGAGCGTGGACACGCCGCCCCAACCCGAGCGCGCGCCGCCGCTGGTGGTGGCGCCGGGAATCACCATCAACAGGTTGGTCCCCAGACTCGCGATCTGCTGTTGCACCGCGACGTTCGCGCCGCGCCCGATGCTGACCATCGCGATCACCGCAGCGACGCCGATCACGATCCCGAGCGTCGTGAGACCCGAACGCATCTTGTTGCGGCGCAGCGCGCGCAGCGCCGCCCGCAGCGTCATCAGCAACACCCTCACGCGGACGCCTCCACGCGAACGGCGGTCTGCCGCAGGTCCGAGATCACCTCGCCGTCGCGGAACGTGATCACGCGGTCGAGATAGGTGGCGATGTCGCGCTCGTGCGTCACCACCACCAGCGTGATGCCCGATTCGCGCTGCAGGCGCTGGAAGATCTCCATGATTTCCTGGCTGGAACGCGTGTCGAGGTTGCCGGTCGGCTCATCGGCGAGCAGCAGTCGCGGCCGGTTCACCAGCGCCCGCGCGATCGCCACGCGCTGCTGCTGGCCGCCCGAGAGCTGGCTCGGGGTGTGGTGCTCGCGGCCCGCGAGTCCCACCGCGCGCAGCGCTTCGCGTGCGCGGCTCTCCTGCTCGACCGCCGAAACGCCGGCGTAGACCAGCGGCAGCTCGACGTTCTCGATCGCCGACGTGCGCGGGATCAGGTTGAAACTCTGGAACACGAAGCCGATCTCGCGGCTGCGGATCTCGGCGCGCTCGTCGGCCGAGGCTTCGAGGATCTCGTGCTCGGCGAAGCGCAGGCTTCCGCGCGTCGGCTGGTCGAGACAACCGAGCAGATTCATGAAGGTCGACTTGCCCGAACCCGAAGCGCCCATCACCGCCACCGCTTCGCCCGCGTCGATCGAGAGCGTGACGCCGCGCAGCGCCTCGACGCGCATGTCGCCGAGTTCGTAGACCTTCCAGAGGTCGCGCGCTTCGACGAGCGGCGCCGGCATCGCTCAGCGCACGCGTCGCGGCATGAACGGGGACGCCGCCGGCGTCGGCCCGGCCTGCTCCGTTCCGCGACGGAGCGCCACAACCACCGCCTCGCCCGGCTCGACGTCGCCCGCGAGCAGCTCGGCGTGGCGGTCGTTGCGCAGGCCCGTCTGGATCTCCACGCGCTGCGGGGCGCCGTTCGCGTCGAGCACGTAGACCGACGGCGCACCCGGATCGACGTGCGCCGAGGCCGCGATCGCATCCGTTTCGCCCGCTTCCGGCTTGAAGCGCAGCGCGCGCAGCGGAACGCGCAGCACGTCCTCGCGGTGCGCGGTGGTGATCGAGACCGTCGCCGTCATGCCGGGCTTCAGCGCGAGGTCCGGGTTCGCCACCCGGATCACGACGTCGTAGGTCACGACGTTCTGCACCGTGATCGGCGCGTTGCGCACCTGCACCACCTGGCCCTCGAAAGAACGCCCGGGGTACGCGTCCACCGTGAAGAGCGACGGCTGCCCCTCGCGCACGGTGCCGATGTCGGACTCGGAGACGTTCGCGTCCACCTGCATCTTGGTGAGATCCTGCGCGATCTTGAACAGCTCGGGCGTCTGGAAACTGGCCGCCACGGTCTGACCCACGTCGACACTGCGCGACACCACCACGCCGTCCACCGGCGAGGTGATGTTCGTGTAGCCGAGGTTGATGCGGGCTTCGGAGAGTTGCGCGTCGGCCTGCTGCGCGCCGGCCTGGTCGAGCGCGAGCTGCGCCTTCGCCTGGGCGAAGTCGCTGCGTGCGGTATCGAGGTCGTTCTGCGCGATCAGGTTGCGCGCGCGCAGCGTCTGGTTGCGCTCGAAGTTGAGCTGCTTCAGCGAGAGGTCCGCGCGCGACTTCTCGGCCTTTGCCTTCGCCGTCGCGAGGCCCGCCTCGGCCTGCAGCACCTTCACCTGGAACGGCCGCGGATCGATCTTCGCGACGGGCTGGCCCTTCGTCACCGCCGAATTGAAGTCGGCGTAGAGTTCGAGGATCGGGCCCGACACATACGTGCCAACCGTCACCGTGGTGACCGGATTCACGGTGCCGGTGGCGGTCACCAGAACTTCGATCGGACCGCGATCGGCGTTCTCGGTGAGGAAGCCCGCGCTTTCGGTCGTGCCGTCGCGCCACCAGAACCACGCCCCGGCGGCGACGGCGAGGAGAGCGAGGCCGGCGGCGATCCACACGCGCGGCGAGCGCGCGCGGGTCGTCTTCTGGTTCGCGTGGGGCGCGTTCACGGTGCGGGAAGCTCCTGGCCGATTGCCTGCTCGAGAGCGGCGACGGCGATCTGATGGTCGTAGAGCGCGCCGACGCGGTCCGCCTCGGCGCTCGCGCGCTGCACCTGCGCGTCGGTGAGTTCGATCACGTTGCCGACTCCCATCTCGTAGCGGCCCTGCGCCAGCTCCAGGTTCTCCTGCGCCTGCTCGGCGGCGCGTGCGCTGACGTCGATGCTCTCGGAGAAGCGCGCGACGTCG
>JAGSPS010000285.1 GCA_018262315.1 Deltaproteobacteria bacterium
GTGATCTGCGAGCCGATGTGGAAGTGCAGCAGCTCGAGGCAGTCGAGCATCTTCTCGGCGCGCAGCTGGTCGACCGCCTCGACGATTTCCGCCGCCGAGAGACCGAACTTGGCGCGCTCGCCGCTCGAATCGGCCCACTTGCCGGCGCTCTTGGTGGTGAGCCGCGCGCGCACACCGAGGTGCGGGCGGACGCCGAGTTCGCGCGAGATGCGGATCGCCAGCTCCAGCTCCTGGAAGCGGTCGATCACGATGATCGGCGTGCGCCCGATGCGCTGGGCGAGCAGCGCCGTCTCGATGTAGGAGCGGTCCTTGTAGCCGTTGCAGATGAGCAGAGCGCCCGGTGTGTCGAGCAGCGCGAGTGCGATCACCAGTTCTGGCTTCGAGCCGGCCTCGAGCCCGATCCGGTGCGGCGCGCCGTAGCGGACGATCTCTTCCACGACGTGGCGCTGCTGGTTCACCTTGATCGGGTAGACGCCGCGGAAACGCCCGCCGTAGGAGTAGTCGCCGATCGCCTTGGCGAACGACTTGGCGAGGCCGCGCACGCGACTCGACACGATGTCCGAGAAGCGCACCAGCAGCGGCAGTCGCAGGCCGCGCGCTTGCAGCGATGGCAGCAGTTCGAAGAGATCCACCGCGGGACCCTCGGGTCCGCGCGGCGTCACCTGGACGTGACCCTTTTCGTTGATCCCGAAGAAGCCCGCGCCCCAGTTGGCGGTCTGGTAGAGCTCGGCGCTGTCCTTGAGCGACCAATTGCGCATGGACGGAGGCTCCCGATCGAAGCGGCAGGATCGCCGAAGAGTCGAGGCGACGAGCGTCAGGAGCGACGCTTCGCGCGTGAATAGCGTTTTCTCGCCACAGCGAAAGCGCTCTTCGCGCGTGGCTGCCGTGTCACCTGACTCGAACTGCCAAGCCACCTGACCCGTGTTCGGCTCGTCGCCGTCCGGCGACGAGCGGAATCATGAGTTGCGCTCGCCGTGCAACCCGTCACCTGGCCCGTGTTGGCGCGCGGCCGTCCGGCCGCGGCGCGGAATCATGAGTTGGGTTCGTCGCGCTCCGTGCCGGATGCGAGATCGCGCACCTTCACGACGCCGCGCGTTGCTTCGTCGGGGCCGAGCAGCCAGACGGAACGCGCGCCCGCCTTGTCGGCGTCGGCGAGCACGCGCTTCGGGCGGCTCTCGCCTAGCACCAGCTCGACGGCGCGACCTTCGGCGCGCAGTCGTTCGGCGACGCGGATCGCCGCCGCGCGCTGCGCCTCGCCGAGCGCACACACGACGTCGTCGAGTCCGCGCGGCAGCGCCGGGAGCAAGCCGTGATCGGCGAGCAGCTCGGCGATCACGACGTCGCCGAAGCCGAAGCCGACCGCCGGGATCGACGGCCCGCCGAGCGCTTCGAGCAGCCGGTCGTAGCGACCGCCGCCGCACACCGCGCGCAGCTTGCGCTCGGCGTCGTAGGCCTCGAAGACGATGCCGGTGTAGTAGGCGAGACCGCGCACCACCGAAGCGTCGAAGTCGACGTATTGGGCGATTCCGTAGGCGTCGAGCAGTTCGAAGAGGCGGCGCAGCTCGGCGATCGCTGGCGAGCCCGGCGGCGCGGCGGCTGCCGCGTCGTCGATGCTGCGTGTGCCGAGCAGCGCCACCACGTCGCGCGCTTCGGCGGGGGAGAGCTGCACGGCGCCGGCGGGGTCGCAGAGCTGATCGACCACCGCATCGGCGCCGATCTTGTCGAGCTTGTCGACGACCACGCAGAGCGGTGCGAAGGCGTCGGGCCGCGCTCGCAGGACGCCCGCGCGCAGCGTGTCCTCGAGCAACGCGCGGCTGTTGAGCTGGACGCGCACCTGCCCGGCGCCGAGTCCGACGCGCGCGAGCAGCGCGAAGATCGCAGCTAGCAGCTCGGCCTCGGCAGCGACGCCCGGTTCGCCCCACACATCCATGTTCCACTGGAAATGCTCGCGCTTGCGGCCGCGCGTCATGCGCTCGTAGCGCCAGTTCTGGGTGACGGTGAACCAGCGCAGCGGCAGGCGCAGCGCGCCCGCCCGCGCCATCACCATGCGCGCGATCGACGGCGTCATCTCGGGTCGCAGCGCGAGGTGACGGTCGTGCATCGTGAAGTGGTAGAGCTGCTCGACGATCTCCTCGCCCGCTTTGCGCGTGAACAGCTCCGCGTGCTCGACGACCGGCGCATCGACTTCCTCGAATCCCATGCGCCGCGCCACTTCGCGGAACTGGGCGAAGAGCCAGCTGCGTTGCCGCATCTCTTCGGGATAGAAGTCGCGCGTACCGCGCGGCGCCTGGAGGGCAGGGGGCTTCGCCATCCCCGCTTCTTACCACCCGAGAACTCCAACCGCCGCCTGACTCATGATCCCGCTCGCCCGCGGACGCGGGCGAGCCGAACACGGGTCAGGGGACTCATTGCTCCGCGAGCGACTGCGGATGCGGTCCGCGCTACAAAGCTGGGCCTTCGCGAGGAGACCCCGATGAGCGGACGCACGGCCCTTACGCCGATTCTGTTGGCTGCGGCACTGCTCGCATGCGGTGGCGAAGAGGAGAGGCCCGCCGCCGCGCCGACTGCGCCCGCTGCGACGCCGGCTGCCAGACCCGCCGCGAGTTCGTCGTCTCTGCTCGTGCCGTCTACCACGCCCACGCCCGACTCGCTGCCGCGCGGTCTGCTGCTCGCGCTCTCGCAGTTCGCCGTGTCGCCCGAGGGCAAGGTGCTGCCGCAGCCGGGCCCGGCGAAGCTCGAGATCCTGGTGCGACAGGGAGGTGTGTGGAAGGTGTCGAGCCTCGAAGACCCCGAGAGCAACGTGTTCCACAAGGCGATGGTGTACGCCGCGCCCGACGGACCGGCGATCCTCACGCTCGGCGGAACCAAGGCGGCGCTCAAGCTGTGGCGCAAGGGCAAGCAGGGCTTCGAGGCGGTCACGACGCTGTGGACCAAGGACTTCGGCGGCAAGTTCAGCCGCATGCGCGACGCCGAGATCGCCGACGTGCTCGCCGACGGTCGCAACGGTCTGGGCGTCGCCACGCACGACCAGGGCGTCGTGGCGACGGTGGTTCCGAAGTTCAAGGGTCCGGCGGGCTCCGCGGGCGGCGGTTACGAAGTCGTCGAGATCGACGCCGAGAAGGACACCTTCGTCCACGAGATCGAGATGGGTGATCTCGACGGGGATGGCGTGGTCGAGATCTACGCGACGCTGAGCGAACCAAATCGACTCGACGGTTCGGGGCAGGCGGGGTACGTGGCCCGCTACGTGCCCGCGAAGGGCGAGAAGCGTGTCGTCGTGGCCAACCTGAGCGGTCGCCACGCCAAGGAGATCCTGGTGCGCGACCTCGACGGTGACGGCACCGACGAGCTGTACGTGGCGGTCGAGGCGAAGACGGAGGGCAGCGGCGCGGCGACGCGGATCGTCGAGCCGGTGGAGATCCGGCGCTTCGACGCGGACACCGATCCGCAGGCGCGCAACGTGGTTGCGACGCTCGACGACCGGCTCACCCGCTTCCTCACGGCCGGCGACGTCGACGGCGATGGCAAGAAGGAGATGGTCGCCGCGGGCTTCAGGAGCGGACTCTGGTTGCTGCGGCCCGGCGCGGATCCGAAGGGCGCCTGGCAGATCCAGCAGATCGACCGCAACTCGTCCGGCTTCGAGCACGCGGCGCTGCTGACCGATCTCGACGGCGACGGCCGCGACGAACTCTACGTCGCGAGCGACGACCAAGGCGAGGTGCGTCGCTACGTCTGGCGCAACGGCGGCTTCGAGAAGGAAGTCATCCACACCCGCAAGCCAGCCGGCTCGGCCTTCACCTGGAACCTGATGCCGGTCCCCGTCGAACTGGTGCAGTAGCTCCCAACCTTCATGACCGGCGAGCGGAGTTCTGGAAGCTCGGCTAAGGATGGCCGCACCCAGCCCCCAGCCAAGAATTTGCCCCCGAGGGAAGTCGCGTGGCCAAGCAGCTCATCATCACCGAGAAGCCGAGCGTGGCTCGGGACATCGCCGGCGCGCTCGGCGGCTTCACCGAGGAGCAGGGCTACTTCGAGAACGCGACCTGGGTCCTCACCTGGGCGGTCGGCCATCTCTTCGAGCTGCTCGAGCCCGAGGAGATCGACCCCGAGTACAAGCGCTGGACGCTCGCCAACCTCCCGATCATCCCCGAGACCTTCAAGACCAAGCCGAAGCAGGGCCAGAGCGAGCGGGTCCGCACCATCAAGAAGCTGCTCGAGCGCGCGGACGTCGAGGCGGTGGTGAACGCCTGCGACGCCGGTCGCGAGGGCGAGCTGATCTTCCGCGAGATCGTCGAGCACTTCGGCAGCACCAAGCCGATCCGCCGGCTCTGGCTCCAGTCGATGACCGAGGACGCAATCCGCGACGGCTTCGCGCATCTGCGCCCGGGCGAAGAGCTGGAGAATCTCGG
>JAGSPS010000066.1 GCA_018262315.1 Deltaproteobacteria bacterium
AGCCGCTTCAGCTGTCGCTCGCTGCCCGGCTTCGGCAGCGCCGCGTGGCGCACGTGGTAGTGGATGTTGAAGCGGTCGTCGTCGACCCACACGGGATGATGTTCGATCGGGATCCAGGCCAGCCGCTGTCGATAGCGCGGAATGCGGTACAGCCGCGACTCGATGTGGCTGCGCACGCGGTCGGCGTCGATCCCGCCCGCCGCGTTGCGCAGCGGGCCGATCTCGAAGATCAGCGTGGCGCCGACGTGTTGGGGATAGGAATCGCTCTCGAAGTCGAGGAAGGTGCGGTCGAGCACGGAGAGGCGCTGCGCGGGCGACATGGATCCTCCGGGGCGATGGCCCGAACAATCCTGCTAGGTTCGTCGCCCACATGCAAACGCTCGAGCGCCTGCTCGCGATCATGGCCCGACTGCGCAACCCGGAGGGCGGCTGCCCGTGGGACCTCGAGCAGTCGTTCGCGACCATCGCACCGCACACGATCGAAGAGGCCTACGAAGTCGACGACGCGATCCGCCGCGGCGATCTGGACGGGCTGCGCGAAGAACTCGGCGATCTGCTGCTCCAGGTGGTGTTCCACGCGCAGATGGCGAGCGAGCAGGGCGTCTTCGACTTCGAGGCGGTCGCGGCGACGCTCGTCGACAAGCTGGTGCGCCGGCATCCGCACATCTTCGGCGACGCGGACGTGAAGACTGCGGAGGAGCAGACGCGACTCTGGGAGGAGTTGAAGGCGCAGGAGCGGGCGCAGAAGTCCGACGCCCCCGCGACGCCGAGTGCGCTCGACGGTGTAACGCTCGGGCTGCCGGCGCTGCTGCGCGCGCAGAAGCTGGTGCGGCGGGCGCAGCGCGCGAAGCTCGACGCGCCGGCGATGTCGCTCGACGCGGCTTGGGGTGCGTTTCGTTCGTCGGCTTCGACGGAGTCGCTCGGCGCGTTGCTGTTCGCGCTCGCGGCGGACGCGTCGGGGCTTGGTGTCGACGCCGAGGTCGCGCTGCGCGAGGCGACGGCGCGTTTCGAGGCGGAGACTCGGGGGCGCGAGAAGTCGGGGTAGCTGGTTGGGGCCGCGCCGGGCGCGGGGTGGTTCCTGCGGCGCACGGGCGGACCGCTTGCGCGCTGCACGGCTGCGGAGACCATCAGGATTTCCTTGCGAGATCCAGTCGACGGTTTCGTTCGGTCCGTCCGGCTGACTGCGCCTCCGGAATCCACCCCGCGCCCTGCTTCGCCGTTGCGTTGTTGGCGAGCCGCCGTCCGGCGGCGGAGCGGAATCATGAGTGGGAGCGAACTTCGCTGAGGAACTCGATCACGGCGGCGCTGAAGCGGTCGTTGCGGTCGCCGGCGACCATATGGCCGGCGTCCGAGACATCGGCGAAGCGCGCGTGCGGGACGAGTTCGAGGAAGTCGCGCGCACCTTCTTCGGAAAGGAGGTCCGAGAGCCTTCCGCGCACCAGCAGCGTGGGCACGCGCAGCCGGCGCGCGGCGGCGCGCAGCCGATCGCCCTGCTGGCCCGGGTGGGGCCCGTGGCCCGGCATCAGGAAGCGCGGGTCCCAGTGCCAGCGCAGGCGGCCGTCGGGCAGCGCGCGGAGGTTCTTGGCGAGACCCGAGAGATCGCTCGGGCGCTCGCGGTGCGGGAGATAGGCGGCGACCGCGTCGGCGGCTTCTTCGAGCGACGCGAAGCCGTCGGCGTTGCCCTGCATGAACTCGATGATGCGCAGCGCACCGGAGCCTTCGATCTTCGGCGCGATGTCGACGAGCACCAACGCCGCACACAGGGAAGTCTCCGCCTCGCCCTCGGCGATCAGCGACGCGATGCCGCCGAGCGACGCACCCACGAACACCGGCTTGGCGCCCAGTTGGGGCGCGACGGCGCACAGGTCGGCGACGTACGCGCTCACGCTGTAGTCGCCGGCGTCGTCCCAGTCGCTTTCGCCGTGGCCGCGCAGGTCCATCGATACGGCGTACCAACCATGCGCGGCGAGTTGCGCCGCGGTGCCGCCCCACGCGAAGCGCGTCTGTCCGCCGCCGTGCAGCAGCAGCACGGGCGGATGCGAAGGGTCGCCGTAGGCGTCAGCGGCGAGCGCAATGCCGTCGCGTCCGACCAGGCGGAGGGGCGTGGCTTCCAGCGCAACAGGACCGGCGGCAGGCGATGACATGACGCGACCGCTGTTTAGCGGCGACTGAGATCGACTGCCAGCGAGGCGCACCGCGCGCCCCGGCTCGTTGTAAGATGCCGCTGCCCCATGGCCCAGGCGTTTCCGCCGCCGCAACTGCTGCAGGATCCGTATCCGTTCTATCGGATGCTGCGCAGCAACAATCCGGTGTTTCGCGTGCCAGTGGGCGACGCCACTTCGCCGGGCCTCTGGATCCTGACACGCCATCGCGACGTGCAGTCCGTGCTGAAGGACGCGCGTTTCTCGGCCGATCGCCGCCGCGCGTCGATCGTCGAGCAGTTCCAGGACCGGCTGCCGATCAACGCGGCGCTCGGGGAAGAGGGCGGCCTGCGCTCGATGCTGTTGATGGATCCGCCGGACCACACGCGCGTCCGCGGGCTCGTCTCGAAGGCGTTCACACCGCGGCGTGTGGCGGAGCTGAGGCCGCGTGTCGAGGCGATCGTCACGGCGCTGCTCGACGCGGTCGACGGCGCCGGATCGTTCGATCTGATCGACGCGGTCGCGGCGCCGCTGCCGGCGATCGTGATCGCGGAGCTGCTCGGGGTTCCGGCCGAAGACCACCGCCAGTTCAAGGAATGGTCGGGCGCGCTGGTGTCGGCAATCGGATCCACCAATCCGCAGGACGCCCGCACGCAATTCGAAGCCGCACTCGGCCAACTGCTCGATTACCTGCGCGCCATCATCGCCGAGCGGCGCAAGGTCCCGCGCGACGACCTGATCAGCGCGATGCTCGGGGCCCAGGAGGAGCGCGATGCGCTCAGCGACGCCGAGCTGCTCGCCACCAGCAATCTGCTGCTGATCGCCGGCCACGAAACCACCACGAACCTGATCGGCAACGGCACGCTCGCGCTGCTGCGCAACCCGGATCAGTTCGCGCGGCTGCGCGACGATCGATCGCTGCTGCGTTCGGCGATCGACGAATTGCTCCGTTACGACAGCCCCGTGCAGGCGACCGGCCGCGTGGCGAAAGTAGACGTCGATCTCGACGGCGCGACGCTGCCGGCCGGCGCGCTGGTGATGACGGCAATCGGCGCTGCGAACCGCGACCCCGAGGTCTTCGCCGATCCCGAGCGCCTGGATCTCGGCCGGATCGACAATCACCACCTCTCGTTCGGTTTCGGCGCGCACTTCTGTCTGGGCGCGCCGCTCGCGCGGCTGGAAGCGGAACTCGCCTTTCACGCGCTGCTCGATCGCTTCCCGAACCTCGAGCTGGCGAGCGAAACGCTCACCTACCGCGCGAACCCGATCTTGCGCGGACTGGTGGCGTTGCCGGTTCGCTAGCCCGAGCGCTCATGCCGTGTGCGGATCGGAGAGCCACAGGTCGCCGTTCGAGTCCGTCTCGAGCCGGGGCGGCGGGGCCAGCCGCGCGCGGCGGCCGTCGAGTGCGCGTCCGCTTCGCACGTCGAAACGCCAGCCATGCCACGGACAGGTGACGCTGCCGCGCTCGACCGCAGCTTCGTCGAGGGGACCCAGGAGGTGCGGGCAGGTCGTGGCGTGGACGACGAGTTCGCCGTCGATCGCGACGATGCGGAACGGACGCCCCGCCCAATCGATGCAACGCGGCAGCTTCGCGCGGACTTCGCGGGCGGGCCCGAGCAAGCATCTCTCCGGCGTGCGCTCGTGCGTTCGCTCGCGCGCAAGTTGCTGCGCGCGGCGCACCATCATCGACTCGTCCTCGTCCCAGAGCGCTCGATAGAGCTGCGTGTAGGCGGCGCCGCTCGCCGCGACGCGATCCGGCGCCACGTCGAAGAGCCAGAACTCCACTTCGATGTCCGTCAGGTCGGGCGCGACGGGCATCAGCTTCGTCCAGATCTCGCTGGGCGCGCCGGCGCCCCGGACGGTGCGCGAGACGTAGCGCGACTTCTCGACCTCGATACACACCTCGACGACGATCTCGGCGCTCGGGTGCAGGCCGATCCGCGCCCGCCAGCCCCAGTGGCCCGCGTCCTCGAGCGCGATCGAGCGAAAGGTGGTGCGATGAAGAAACGGCAGGTGTTCCCAGTCGCGCACGTTCTCCCACATGCGCTCGGTGGAAGCGGCGACGCGGCGGCGATACGTGGCGACATGCGTGAGCACGGGCAGCTGCACGGCGCGCAGGCTATCATGGGCGCTCGCGCCTCCGGTGGTAGCATGCGCGCCGCGGTGGCCGCGTTCGAAGCGAAGCTGGTCCGATACCTCAGAGGAGAGACTCCATGTCCATGTACGACCTGGTGATTCGCGGCGCGACGCTCTTTGACGGGACGGGCGCGGCGGGGCGCCCGGCCGATCTCGGGCTGCGCGGCGATCGAATCGCCGCCGTCGAGTCCGCGCTCGCTCCGGCCGGCGCCGTGGCGCTCGACGCGCGGGGCCTCGCGATCGCCCCCGGCTTCCTCGACGTCCACACCCACGACGATTTTGCGGTCGTGCTGCACCCCGAGATGGGCTTCAAGGTGCAGGGCGGTGTCACCACCGTCGTGGTCGGCAACTGCGGCATGGGCGCGGCGCCGCACGCGCAGGCGCGCGGCTTCGCGGCGGCGTTTCACCCGGGCCTGCCCCTGCCGGAGTGGGACGGCTACGCGGGTTATCTCGACCATCTCGACGCGGCGCCCGCGAGTTGCAACGTCGCGGCGCTGGTCGGTCACGGCGCGGTGCGCGCCGCCGTGCTGGGCGGCGACGCGCGCGCGCCGAGCGACGCCGAACTGGATCGCATGCGCGCGATCGTGCGGGAGGGCGTCGAGGCCGGCTGCGTCGGTTTTTCGACCGGCCTGATCTATGAACCGGGCAAGTACGCGCAGAGCGACGAGATCGTCGCGTTGGCGCACGAGTTCGCCGCGAGCGGCGGTCTCTATGCCACGCACATGCGCGACGAAGGCGCGGGCCTGCTCGACTCGGTGCGCGAGTCGATCGCGATCGGCGAGCGCGCCGGCGTGCCGGTGCAGATCTCGCATCACAAGGCGAGCGGGCGCGAGAACTGGGGCAAGGTGCGCGAGTCGCTGCGTCTGATCGAGGACGCGCGCGCGCGCGGTCTCGACGTCACGGCCGACCAGTACCCGTACACCGCGGCGAGCACCGTGCTCGCCGCCGTGCTCTCGGTGCTCGAAGGCGGCGGCGCGATCGGAAGCGGGCGAGCCGAAGACATCCAGCTCTCGTCCGCACCGCAGCATCCCGAATGGGAGGGCGAGACGATCGCCGCGCTGGCGGCCCGGTGGGGGTTGTCGCCGCTCGATGCGGCACGCCGTGTTCTCGACGCCGAGGGCATCGCGGCGACCGTCGTGCTGCACGTGATGTGCGAAGACGACGTGCGCACCGTACTGCGCCATCCCACCACGATGATCGGCTCCGACGGCCTCCCGACGCTGCGCGGCAAGCCACACCCGCGCCTGTATGGGACGTTCGCGCGCGTGCTCGGCACCTACGCGCGCGACGAGCACGTGCTCCCGCTCGAGACCGCCGTGCACCGCATGACCGGCTTCCCGGCCCGCAAGTTCGGCATCGAGGGTCGCGGCGAGCTGCGGCCCGGCGCGTTCGCGGATCTCGTCGTGTTCGACCCCGCGCGGATCGCGGACATCGCCACCTACCAGGATCCGCATCATCCGCCCGCTGGCATCGCGCACGTCTTCGTGAACGGCGCGCAGGTGGTGCGGGACGGGGCGCATACCGGGGCGCGACCGGGCCGCACGCTGCGACGGTCGTAGCGACGCTTGCTCTGGGTCGCGCTCACGCTGATCGCCGCTACGTTGCAGGCGACCCGCAACGCACTGTCGCGACAGCTCGTCGGGCAGGTGTCGCCGGCGCTCACCGCGTGGTCGCGCTTCGCCTTCAACCTGCCGTTCTCCGCGGCGCTGGCGCTCGGACTCGCGCTCGCGCACGGCGCGCCGCAGCTCTCGGCTGCGTTCTTCGCGTGGGCGGCGCTGGGCGCGGTGACGCAGCTGCTCGCCAACGTCGCGCTGGTCGCGGCGTTCCAGGTGTCGTCGTTCTCGCAATCCGTCGCGCTCCATAAACTGGAGACGGTGTTCGGCGCGGCGGTGGGACTCACGCTCTTCGGCGAAGTGCCGACGGCGCTGGGCTGGGCGGGGATCCTGCTCTCGACGTTCGGCGTGCTGTTGATGAACCTCGCGCGGCCGGATGACACGGGGATCGGTTGGCGCAGGATGTTCGTGCTCGATCGCGGATCGATCTACGCACTGGTCTGCGCCGCGCTGTTCGCGTTCACGTCGTTCTTCTTCAAGGAGGCGATCGAGCAGCTGGTGGCGGGCAATCCCCGACTCGCCGGCGGTCGCTTCCAGCCCGCCGCGTACACCGTCTTCCACGTTGCCTGGATGCAGGTCGCGCTGGCCACGCCGGCGGTCGCCTGGATGCGACCGGGCGAGTTGCGTCGCACCGCGTCGCTCTGGCGCACGATGCTCGGCATCGGCGTCACCGGCTTCCTCGGCAGCCTCTGCTGGTTCTGGGCCTTCGGTCTCGCGCTGGTCGCCTACGTGCGCGCCGTCGGCCAACTCGAAGCGCCGATCTCACTCGTCATCTCGGCGCTCTGGTTCCGCGAACGCGGCCTCGCCCGCCAACTCCCCGCCATCGCCGCCATCGTCGCCGGCGTCGTCCTCATCCTCCTGGGATGACCGTTGACTTGGGGACGTTCCTGAAGGCAACTAAGTCAACGCGGCAGGAACGTCCGCAAGTCGCGGTGACGCGGCGCTCGACGCGGTTGGACACGATCTGTAACGTGTTTCAATTCGGAGGAAGCGCGTGGTGGTGGCGATCGGGGATCACCAGGACAGGGCGCGACTCGTCGACGGCAAGGTGGCGCTGGTGACGGGCGCCGCGTCGGGGATCGGCCGCGCGACCGCCCTGGCGCTCGTGCGCGACGGCGCGCGTGTGCTGGTGGCGGATCGCGATGGCGCGGGCGCCCAGTCGGTGGCGAAGGCGATCGCGGAGCTGGGGGGCGAGGCACGGGCAAGTGAGACCGACGTGTCCCAGCCGGAACAGGTCGCAGCGATGCTGCGCGCCGCGCTCGAAGCCTTCGGCCGGCTCGACTGCGCGGTGAATGCCGCCGGCATCCTCGCGGCGCCGGCGCTGCTCCACGATCTCGCACTCGATCAATGGGAGCGCACGCTCGCGGTGAACCTGACGGGAGTGTTCCTGTGCATGCAGCACGAACTGCGCGTGATGCGCGAGCAGGGCGCCGGCTCGATCGTCAACGTCGCGTCGGGCGGCGGCGTGCTCGGAACCCCGGCGCTCGCCCACTACTGCGCCTCGAAGCACGGCGTGCTCGGGCTCACCAAGACGGCTGCGCTCGAGAACGCCCGCAGCGGTGTACGCGTGAACGCGATCTGCCCCGGCTCGACCGACACGCCGATGCTCCAGGCCTTCATGGGATCGTCCCCGGAAGCGCGCAAGATGATCCTGGCGAGCGCACCGCCCGGTCGGCTCGGCACCGCAGAGGAGGTCGCGGAGGCGGCCGTCTGGCTCTGCTCCGACCGCGCTTCGTACGTGAGCGGTGAGTCCCTCTTCGTGGACTACGCCGCGGTGTCCCGATGATCCGGGGGCTTCGCGGCCGATGAAATTCGTGATCCCGACCGCCTTCTCGCCGCCCGCGCAGTTCTGCGAGATGGCGCAACTCGCCGAAGCGAACGGCATCGACGCCGTCGCGATTTCCGATCACGTAGCCCATCCCGAGCACATCGCCTCGCGCTACCCGTACACGCCCGACGGTTCGATCCGCTGGACGGAAGACACGGCGTGGCCGGATCCGTGGGTCTCGATCGGCGCGATGGCCGCCGTCACTACGCGGCTGCGCTTCGTCACCAACATCTACGTGCTCGCACTGCGCAACCCATTCCTTGCGGCCAAGGCCATCGCGACCGCGGCGGCCCTTTCGGGCGATCGCGTTGCGCTCGGTGTCGGCGTGGGCTGGTGCAAGGAAGAGTTCGAGCTGTCCGGGCAGGACTTCCACACGCGCGGCAAGCGCACCGACGAGATGATCGAAGTGATGCGCAAACTCTGGAGCGGCGCCTACGTGGAGCACGCCGGGCGCTTCTACCGCTTCGGTCGCACGCGCATGCTGCCGGCGCCGGCGGCGCCCGTACCCGTCTATGGCGGCGGACTCTCCGAGCCCGCGCTGCGCCGCGCCGCGCGCCTCGACGGCTGGATTTCCGACCTCCACACCAGCGCCGAACTCGGCGAGATCGCCGCGAAGCTGCGCCGCTACCGCGCCGAGAGCGGTCGCGCAGACGCGCCCTTCGGCATGATCGCGGCCTGCATCGACGCCTTCGACCCCGATTCGATCCGCCGCCTCGGCGACGCCGGCGTCACGCACTACGCAACCGCGCCGTGGATTCTCTACGGCGGCAGCTGGGAATCTCTGCAAGACAAGCGCGACGGCCTGCGCCGCTTCCACGACGAAGTCATCTCCAAAGTGCGAGGACTCTGAAAAGCGACGTTCCCGCGTAGCGAGCCGCAGGCGAGCGGCGAGATCCATGAGGCTCGCGGTCGAGCGAGCAACGAGGTACGGATGAAGCGCTTCAAGGACAAAGTGGTGTTGGTGACCGGAGGTGCGTCGGGCATCGGGCGCGCCTGCGCGCTGCGCCTCGCGGCCGAGGGCGCGTCGGTCTTCGTCGGCGACGTGCAAGCCGCTGCGCTCGACGCGACCGCCAAGGCCGCGCGCGAACTCGGTGCGGCGTGCGAGACGGCGCCGCTCGACGTCACCGAGGAAGACGCGGTGCGCGAGGCGGTGGCGGCCTGCGTCGCGCGCTTCGGCCGCCTCGACGTGCTCTGCAACGTGGCCGGCATCCTGCGCTTCGATCACACCCACGAACTCTCGCTTGACGACTGGAGCCGCGTGCTCGCGGTGAATCTCACCGGCACCTTCCTGCTCTGCCGCGAAGCGATCCCGCACCTGCTCGCGACGCGCGGCAACATCGTCAACATGGCGTCGACGGCGGGCATGACGGGGCACGCCTGGTCGGCGGCGTACGCGGCGTCGAAGGGCGGCGTGCTCGCCTTCACGCGCTCGATCGCGGTCGAGTACGCGGGCCAGGGGATGCGCGCCAACGCGATCTGCCCGGGCAGCATCGAGACGCCGATCAAGCAGGCGTTCCGCATTCCCGAAGGCGCCAATCCGAAGCTGGTGCGCCGCATCATGCCGCTCACCGGCTTCGCGGGTCCCGAGAAGGTGGCGAACCTGGTGGCGTTTCTCGCGTCCGACGAGGGCTCGCACATCACCGGCGAAGAGATCCGCATCGACGGCGGCGCGCTGTCGTGAGCGGACTGCTCCAGGATCGTGTCGCGGTCGTCTCGGGCGTCGGCCCCGGCATGGGCCGCGACGTCTCGCTGGCGCTGGCGCGCGAGGGCGCAGATCTGGTGCTCGCCGCGCGCACCGCGAGCAAACTCGGCGAGGTCGCCGCCGAAGTGCGCGCCGCCGGCCGCCGCGCGCTCGAAGTGCCGACCGACATCACCCGCGTCGACGATTGCCAGCGACTCGTGGAACGCGCGATGGCCGAGTTCGGCCGCATCGACGTGCTGGTGAACAACGCCTTCGACATGGGCCGCTTCGTCCGCATCGAAGACGCCAGCGCCGAAGACTTCCTGCGCCCGCTGCGCGTGAACCTGCTCGGCGCGCTCCAGCTCACCCGCGAAGTGCTGCGGGTGATGAAGGCGCAGCGCCGCGGCTCGATCGTGATGGTCAACTCGATGATCATTCGCGAGGTGTTGCCGAACATGGGTCCCTACGGCGCTTCGAAGGCGGCGCTGCTTGCCGCGACGCAAGGCCTCGCGCGCGAGATCGGGCCGCACGGCATCCGCGTGAACTCGGTCGTGCCCGGCTACATCTGGGGCGCGTCGCTGCAGGACTACTTCGCACACCAGGCGAAACAGCGCGGGGTCGACCCGCAAGTGGTCTACGACGAGGTCGCGGCGCAGACGGCGCTGCGGCACCTGCCCACGTCCGAGGAGATCGCCGACGCGGTGGTATTCTTCGCATCCGATCTGTCGCGCGTCATCACCGGCCAGTCGCTCGACGTGAACGGCGGACACGTCTTCCATTGACGGAGTTCGCGGGCAAGCGCGCGCTCATCACGGGCGGCGCCTCGGGGATCGGCCTTGCGACGGCGCGCAAGCTCGCGCAGCAGGGCGCGCGCGTGGCGCTGCTCGACCAGCATCGCGACGCGACCGACGCAGCGGCGCGCGAAGTCGGCGGGCTCGCGCTGGTCGCCGACGTGCGCGACGCCGCCGCGGTGGACGCGGCGTGCGCGGAAGCGGCCTCGGCGTTCGGCGGTCTCGAGTTCGCGTTCCTCAACGCCGGGGCGGGTCAGGTGGCGGCGCTGCACGAGTATGCGCCCTCGGACGTCGAGCGCCTCGTCGCGGTGAACCTGCTCGGCGTCTACCATGGCCTGCGCTCCGTCGTGCCGCATCTGCGCGCTGCGGGTGGCGGGGCAATCGTCACCAACGCCTCGTGCAGCGGCGTACACCCGACGCGCGGCGAGGCGCCCTACAGCGCGGCGAAGGCGGGTGTGATCGCTCTCGCGCAGAGCGCCGCGCTCGAGTACGGCCCCGCGATCCGCGTGAACTGCGTCTCGCCCGGTATGATCCGCACGCCGATGTCGGAGCTGCTCTTCGAGATTCCGGAGCTGATGGATCCGTTCGGCGAGGCGATCCCGGCCGCGCGCGCGGGCACCGCGGAGGAGGTCGCCGACGTGGTCGTGTTCCTGCTTTCGGATGCCGCGCGCTACGTGACGGGTCACAACCTCGTCGTCGACGGCGGGCTCTCGCTGGTGGGCGGCGGCATCGACCCGGTGATGCGCCGCGTGCTCGCGCTGCTCGCCGCGCGCAAGGACTGAGTCGCTTGCGGGTCGACGCGCCGCTCGCGCTGGCGTCGCTCGCGGAGGCGGGCGCCGAGGCGCGGCGGCTCGAAGCGCTGGGCTACGACGGCGCCTTCACGTTCGACGGGCCGCACGACCCGTTCTTTCCGCTGGTGCAGGCTGCGGCGGCGACCGAGCGCCTCGAACTGAGTACCGGCGTGGCGATCGCATTCGCGCGCAGCCCCATGCTGCTCGCGCAGATAGGGCATGATCTTCAAGTGCTTTCGAAGGGGCGCTTCCGGCTCGGGCTCGGCTCGCAGGTGCGGGCGCACATCGAGCGGCGCTTCTCGCAACCGTGGTCACGGCCGGCGGCGCGCATGCGCGAGTTCGTGCTGGCGCTGCGCGCGATCTGGTCGTGCTGGAACGACGGCGCGCCGCTCGACTTTCGCGGCGACTTCTACACGCACACGCTGATGCCGCCGCTGCTGCGACCGGCGCCATCCCCGTTCGGCGCGCCGCCGGTGTGGCTCGCCGGTGTCGGATCGCGCATGACGGAAGTTGCGGGCGAAG
>JAGSPS010000067.1 GCA_018262315.1 Deltaproteobacteria bacterium
CCGCAATTCGAGGTGGGGCGCGAGCAGGTCGGGAAGGGCGGCGTGGTGCGGGACGACGCACTGCGAACTGCCGCCGTCGAGTCCGTGCGCGCCGCTGCCGAAACGCTCGGGTGGCGGGAGGTCGCGCGCGCCGACTCGCGCGTCGCGGGACCGAAGGGCAATCGCGAGATCTTCCTGCAGCTGCGCAGAGTTCCGAGTTGACGTGAAGGTGTGCCGCCTTATCCTTACGCGACGCCAACTTGGCAGCGAGATCGCAACGAGATCGCAACGAGATCGAACAGGGAGGCCAAGCATGGCAGTCGTCGAGATGACCCCCACCGCCCAGGACCGTGTGAAGGCGCTGCTCGACCGCGACGGCAAGCTCGCCACCCATGGGCTGCGCCTCAAGGTGATCGGCGGCGGCTGCTCCGGCCTCCAATACCAGCTCGGCTTCGACGACCAGGTCGGGGACGACGACAACGAGATTCAGCACGGCGAAGTCAAGCTGATCGTGGACGACAAGAGCGCCGTCTATCTCGCCGGCACCGTGCTCGACTACGTGGACACGCTCCAGGAGTCGGGCTTCAAGATCAACAACCCCAACGCCAAGTCGACCTGCGGCTGCGGCCAGTCCTTCGGGGCCTAGCAAGCGCCCGCAGGGCGCGCGCAGCCGAGCCGGAGGCGAGCGAAGTTCATCAGGCCGGTCGGGCGCCGGAAGGCGCGCAGCATTGATCTACCTCGACCACCACGCCACGACGCCCACCGATCCGCGGGTGCTCGAGGCGATGCTCCCGTATTTCGATCGCGAGTTCGGCAACGCGGCGAGTCGCACGCATGCGTATGGCTGGCGCGCCGAAGCCGCCGTCGCGGTGGCGCGCGAGGCAATCGCCCGCGCGATCGGCGCCGGCGACGCTCGCGAGATCGTCTTCACGAGTGGCGCCACCGAGAGCAACAACCTGGCGCTGCTCGGCGTCGCGCGTGCCGGGCGCTCGCGCGGCGATCACGTCGTGACGCTCGCCACCGAGCACAGCTCCGTGCTCGAGCCCTGCCAGGCGCTCGTGCGCGAGGGTTTCACCGCGACTGTCGTGCCGGTCGGCCGCGACGGCCGCGTCGATCCCGCCGCCGTCGCGGCGGCGGTGACGCCGCGCACGCTGCTCGTCTCGGGCGGCTGGGCGAACGGCGAGATCGGCACGCTGCAGCCGATCGACGCCATCGCGCGCGCGTGTCACGAACGCGGCGTGCTGCTGCACAGCGACGCCGCGCAGGCGCTCGGCAAGGTTCCGGTGCATGTCGCAGCCGGCGTCGACCTGCTCTCGCTGAGCGCGCACAAACTCTACGGACCGAAGGGCGTCGGCGCGCTGTGGGTGCGCCCGGGTCGGCCGCGCGTGCGCATCGAGCCGCTGTTCTTCGGGGGCGGTCACGAGAACGGGTTGCGACCCGGCACGCTGCCGGTGGCGCTCATCGTCGGCTTCGGCCGCGCAGTCGAGATCGCGGTCGCCGAACGCGAGGTCGAAGCCGCGCGTCTGCTCGGCTTGCGCGAACGGCTGCTCGAGCGCCTGCGCGACGCGCTGTCCGGCGTCAGCTTGAACGGACACGCGAGCGAGCGGCTGCCCGGGAACCTGAGCCTCGGATTCGAAGGCATCGAGGCCGATGCGCTGCTGGCGTCGCTGCACGACATCGCGCTCTCGACCGGATCGGCGTGCTCGTCGGCGCGGCCAGAGCCGAGCCACGTGCTGGTCGCTCTCGGTTTGCCGGATGCGGCGGTGCGCTCCTGCGTCCGCATCGGCCTCGGCCGTGGCACCACGACCGAGCAGGTGGACATTGCGGCGGAGCGCATCGTCGCCGAGGTTCGATTGCAGCGCGCGGCGCGCTCGAGCGCGGTGCGCGCGCGGTCCGGCGCATAGCCGCGGGCGAACCCCGCCGCTAACCTCCGGCGCCTTGCGAGCCGATCTGGACCCGCCGGGCGGCAGGGGAATTCGAACGTGGCAGATCAACGCGCGACCAACATCACCTGGCACCCCCACCAGGTCACCCGCGAAGAGCGCGAGCAGGTGCTGGGCCAGAAGGGCGTCACGGTCTGGCTGACCGGGCTTTCGGGCTCGGGCAAGTCGACGATCGCCGTCGCCGCCGAAGCGGCGCTGGTCGCGCGCGGGCGGATCGCCTACGTGCTCGACGGCGACAATATCCGCCACGGCCTCAACAAGGATCTCGGTTTCTCGCCCGAGGACCGCACCGAGAACATCCGTCGGATCGGCGAAGTGGCGAAACTGTTCACCGACGCGGGACTCATCGTCTTCACCTCCTTCATCTCGCCGTATCGCGCCGATCGCGACCTGGTGCGCTCGCTTCACGCCGCAGGGCGCGATCGTGAGTTGGGGCGCTTCATCGAAATCTACGTCGCCGCGAGCGTCGAGACCTGTGAGTCGCGCGACGTGAAGGGCCTCTACAAGAAGGCGCGCGCCGGCGAGATCAAGGAGTTCACCGGGATCTCGGCGCCATATGAAGCGCCGCTGTCTCCGGAGTTGACGATCGACACCAACGGCGAGCCGGTCGAGAAGAGCGTCGATCGCCTCGTCACGTTCCTCGCGGCGAAGGGCTACCTCGGCTCGTGAGTTCGCGGCGCCGCCGGCTCGGCCTCGTGGCGCTGGCTCTGGCAGCTGGTTTTTCGCTCGCGTGCGCGCAGCTCCCGCACCCGAAATGGCCGGCGGTGTGGGGCGCCGCTCCCGCGCTGGCCGATCAACCGGGCTCGCCCCCCGAGTACGACTTCCTGGTCGCGCGCCAGCTCGAACTCGACGGCCAGATCGACGACGCGCTCGCCGCCTACCAGCGCGCGCTCGGGAAGGATCCCGACTCTGCCTTCCTGCAGCGCACCACGGCGGAGTTGTTGGCGCGCAACGGGCGCGTCGAGGACGCGCTTCCGTACGCCGAGCGCGCGCAGCAGCTCGAGCCCGACGACACCGACCTGCGCCTGTTCCTCGGCACGCTCTACCGGATCCGCAAGGACACGCCCGCGGCGGAACGCATGTTGACGAAGGACGACGGCGAGCCGCTCGATCCCGACGCCGCGCTGCTGCTCTACGGTCTCTATTCCGACACCGATCGCCTCGACGACGCGCTGAACATCGCGACGTGGATGGTGCGCACCGACGCGAAGAATCTGCGCTCGCATTTCGCGCTCGCGCGGGTTTACGAGCGCATGGAGCGTCCCGCCGACGCCGAGCGCGCTCTGCGCGCGGGATTGAAGAGCAACCCCGGCAGTCTCGCCGTGTATGCGGGGCTCGCGCGCGGGCGCCGCCAGCGCGGCGACCGCGCGGGCGAGGTGCAGATCTACCGCGAGGTCCTGCGTCGTCGTCCGAACCACCACGCCACGCTCGTCGCGCTCGGCGACGCGTTGATCGACATGCAGCGCCTCGACGAGGCACGCCGCACGCTCGAGATCGTGGAGAAGCAGCACCCCGACGATCTCCGCTCGGTGGTGCGACTCGGCTACCTCGACCTCGAGCAGAAGCGTTTCCGGGCCGCCGAGGCGCGTTTCCAGCGCGTGCTCGCGAGCAACCCCGAGCAGGCCGACGTCCACTATTTCCTCGGCACCACGCGGCGCCAGGCGAACGACCTCGACGGCGCGATCGAGGAATACGAGCGCGTCCCGGCCGATCACGAGCGCTATCTCGATGCACGCCTCCAGCTCGCGGCGATCTACGAGCGCCGTCATGACTACGCCCGCGCGCTCGGCGAAGCCGATTCCGCCCGGCAGCGCTTCCCGTCGCGGCAGATCGACCTCTACGTGGCGAGCCTGCGCGCCAAGACCGGCGACTTCGATGGATCGGTCGCGTTCCTCCAGGGCCTGCTCGCGGCGTCGCCCGGCGATGAAGAGGTGCTCTACAACCTCGGCGTCCTGCACGGCGAGGCGAACCGCCAGGACGACGCCCTGCGCTACATGGAGCAGGTGCTGGCCAAGAACCCGCAGCATGCCGGTGCACTCAACTACGTCGGCTACACACTGGCGGAGCGCGGGCAGGATCTCGACAAAGCCGAGCAGATGGTCCGCGCCGCGCTCGCCCAGCGGCCCGACGACGGCTACATCGTCGACAGTCTCGGCTGGGTCTACTACGTGCGCGCACGCCAGTTGCTCGACGCCGGCCAGACGAGCGCGGGCCGCGCAGAGCTCGAGCGCTCCGTGAAAGAGCTGGAGCGTGCGGCGGTGCTGACGGGCGGCGATCCGGTCATCTCGGAGCACCTGGGCGACGCGCACCTGTTGCGTGCCGATCGCAAGAGCGCGCTCCGCCACTACGAAGAAGCCGCCTCCCGCGATCCGCGCCAGGGCGAGCAGCCGCATCTGCTCGAAAAGGTCGAGCGGCTGCGGAAGGAGCTGGGCTCGCGGTGAGCCGGGCGCTTCGCGCGCTCCCCCGGCCGATCGCTGCTCTGGGACTGGCGCTCGCGTTCGCCTGCGCCACCGCGCGCGCGCCGGCGCCGACGCCGTTTCCCGCCAGCGACCCGCGTCCCGCCGTGCTCTTCGCATCGCTCACACGCGACGCTGCGATGCGTCGCTCGCTGCGCGGCGTCGCGCGACTCGCGATCGAGGGCCCGGCCGGCGCCGGTCGCGCCAAGCAGATTCTCGTGCTCGAACGCCCCGCGCGGCTGCGCGTCGAGGTGTTGGGACTGCTCGACCAGACGCTCGCGGTGCTCGTCACCGACGGCGCGCGCTACCGGCTGGTGCGCAGCCAGGACCGCTCGATCGAAGCGGGCGCCGTCTACGCCGCGCTGCTCGCCGACGTCGCCGGACTCACCGTCACGCCCGAGCAGGCGGTGCGCCTGCTGCTCGGCGCGCCGCAGGGCGCAGCGGAACAGCTCGAGAGCGCCGCGCAGCTGCCCGACGGCAGCGTGCGACTGGTGTTGCGCAGCAACGGCGCGCCCCAGCGCGAACAGCTCGACTGCGACGCGGCGGGAAATCTGCAGCGCTGGGCGCTGTTGGGCGCGGGCGGCGAGCTGCTGCTCGAAGCGCGCTACGGCGACCGTCGCCCGCTCGGTGGCGTCGCGTTTGCGCACGAGCTCGAGCTGCGCGATCTGCGCACCGACGCGTCGGTGCGCATCGCGTGGTCGCGCGTCGAACTCGACCCCGTGCTCCCGCCGGAATTGTTCGACGTGCCCGCGCAGGCGGCGCCTTGAGGTGCGCGCTGCGCGCGGCGGCGCTTGCCGCGTGCGTCATCGCGAGTCTGGCTTGCAGCAACGATCCGTACCCGTCCGCCGACGCGAACGCGCACGTCCTCTACATGCCGTATCCCGAAGCGCCAAAGACGCTCGACCCCCAAGTCGCGTACTCGGTCTACGACCACGAAGTGCTCTCGAACGTCTACGAGACTCCCCTCGAGTACCACTACCTGAAGCGGCCCTACGAGCTGATCCCGGGCCTCGTCACTGCCGTTCCGGAGCCGCGCGCACTCGGCGACGGGCGGGTCGTCTACACATTCAAGCTGCGGCGCGGCGTGCGCTTCGCGAGCGACCCCTGCTTCGCACTCGGCGGGGCAGGCCGCACCCAGCGCGAACTCGTCGCATCCGATCTCGTCTTCGCACTGCAGCGCATCGCCGATCCAAAAGTCGGCAGCCCCGTGCTGGTGACGTTCTCGAAGATCGTCGGCCTCGCGGAGTTCGGCAAGCGACTTGCGACGCTGCGCGAAGACGACCCGGCGTTCGCAGCGCTGCGCATCGACGAGCAATATCGGCGCGCCGGCCCGATCGAGGGATTGAATTGGAAAGTCACAGATGATCTGAAAGTCACAGATGTACTTGACGTCACGCTCGATGCGCCGTATCCGCAGATCCTCTACTGGTTCGCGATGCCGTTCACGGCGCCAGTGCCGTGGGAGGCGGTCGCCTGGTACGACGGCGAGGAGGGCCGCGACGGCTTCGCCGAACACGCCGTCGGCACGGGGCCCTTCCGCATCGCGCGCTATCAGAAGCGCAGCCGCATCGTGCTCGAACGCAACCCCGACTGGTACGGCGCCGTGCATCCCGAATGGCGCGCGCCCGCCGCGACCTATCCCAGCGAAGGCGAAGCGGGCGACGCGGGAAGGGGTCTCCTCGCTCCCGCTGCCGTCGGACGCGCGCTGCCCTTCGTCGATCGCGTCGAGATGCGTTTCGAGAAGGAAGCGATTCCCGTCTTCACCAAGTTCCTGCAGGGCTACTACGACCGCTCGCGGATTCCCAAGGAGAGCTTCGACAAGGCGGCGTCGGGGGGCGTGCTCTCGCCGGCGATGGCGGCGCTCGGCATGCGTCTCGAGCGCACCGTGACGCTCGGCACCTACTACATCGGCTTCAACATGGTCGATCCGGTCGTGGGCAACGCCGCGGGCGAGCGCAGCCGCAAGCTGCGCCAGGCGATGAGCCTCGCGATCGACGCGGACGAGTTCCTGCGCGTGTTCCTGAACGGGCGCGGCATCCCTGCGAACTCGCCGCTTCCGCCCGGCCTCTTCGGCTACGAGGAGGACTACCGCAATCCGTTCCGCAGCGTCGACCTCGAACGCGCGCGGAGCCTGCTCGCCGCAGCCGGCTACGCCAATGGCGTCGATCCCGGGACCGGCCGCGCGCTTCGCCTCTCCTTCGACACCGGCGACACATCCGTGCAGGCGCGACTCCGCTACCAGTTCCTGGTCGAGTCGTGGCGGCGGCTCGGGCTCGACGTCGAGATCGCGGCCACCAGCTACAACCAGTTCCAGGACAAGGTGCGTCGCGGCGCACACCAGCTTTACTTCTGGGGTTGGGTGGCGGACTACCCGGACCCCGAGAACTTCCTGTTCCTGCTGTGGGGCCCGATGGGACAGACCCGGGGCGGCGGTCCCAACTCGTCGAACTTCGCCGACCCGCGCTACGACGCGCTCTTCGACGCGATGAAGAACCGCGGCAACGACGCCGAGCGGCTGGCGACGATCCGCGCGATGCGTGCGCTGCTCGAGATCGAGCGGCCGTGGATCGAGCTGTTCCATCCCGAGGACTACGCGCTCACCCAGGGCTGGCTCCACAATGCCAAGGCGACGGGGCTCACGGTGCCGATCTGGAAGTACTACGACGTGGACGCGGCGATGCGCGCCGAACGCCGCGTCGCATGGAATCAGCCGGTGCGCTGGCCGGCCTTCGCCATCGCGGGTCTCGGCGTGGTATTGCTCGTGCCGGGCGTCGCGACCTACCTGCGGGAGCGTCACTAGTGCTCGGCTATCTGCTGCGGCGCACGGCGTGGGGCGCCGCGACGGTGCTGGGCGTGCTGCTCTTCCTGTTCGCGCTGTTCTTCCTGTATGCGACGCCCCAGGACGTCGCGCGCCGCGCGCTCGGCGAGAAGGCGCCCCCCGAAGCGATCGCGCAGTGGCTCGTGAACCACGGCTACGACAAGCCCGCCGTGTGGAACCCGGCCGATCCCCTCGACACGCGCCTCGCCGAGCACCTGCGCCGGATGCTGCTCTTCGATTTCGGCCGCAGCGACGCCGACGACGTGCCGATCGCCCAGCGCCTGCGCGACGGCGTCGGCCCGAGCCTCAGCGTGACGCTGCCGCTCTTCACGCTCGGCCTGCCACTCGCACTCTCGCTGGCGCTGCTGGTGGCGTTCTTCCGCGAGACCTACATCGACCGTGTGGGCGTCGTGCTCTGTGTGCTCGCGATGAGCGTCTCGGTGCTCGTCTACATCCTCGGCGGCCAGTATCTGCTCGGGAAGCTGCTGCGCTGGTTCCCGATCTCGGGCTTCGACCCCGCGCCGAGCGTGCTGCTGCGCTTCGTCGCGCTGCCGGTGCTGGTGGGCCTGCTGGCGGGCGTCGGCGCGAACGTGCGCTTCTACCGCGCCGTCTTCCTCGAAGAGAGCGGGCGCGATTACGTGCGCACCGCGCGCGCCAAGGGAGCCGGCGACGCCCGCGTGATGGCGCGCCACGTGCTTCCGAACGCGCTGATCCCGGTACTCACGAATGTGGTGGTGGAGATTCCGTTTCTATTTACCGGTTCGATCCTGCTCGAGTCGTTCTTCGGGATTCCCGGACTCGGCTCGATCACCGTCGACGCGATCCAGTCCAATGATTTCGCCACGCTGCGCGTGATGGTCTATCTCGGCGCGCTGCTCTTCATCGCGGGCCAGGTGCTGACGGACGTCGCCTACACGCTGGTCGACCCGCGCGTGAGGCTCGGGTAGTTCGTGGAGGGACACGTCCTCGGCAACGCCTTTGCCGCGGCGATCGTGCTGCTCGCCGCGCTTGCAGCGTGGCGTCTGCGAGCGAGCGCGTTCTGGCGCGAGCGACTCGGCGAGATTGCGCGGCGCCGGCCGATCGCGACGGTCGTCGTCGCGCTCTATCTCGGTGTCGCGCTGCTCGACTCGGTCGCGTGGCGCGACGCGCAGCCCGGCGAGGCCTCGGTGGAAGCGCGCAGCCTGCTCGACCGCGCCTTCCCCGCCGACTTTCGGGAGCGCAGCTACTCGGCGCCGCTCGCAGCGGTGGAGTTCTACGGCGGGGCCGCGCTCGCGCACCCGGGTCGCCACCTGCTCGGCACCGACATCCTCGGCCGCGACGTGCTGCACCTGGCGCTCGGCGGCGCGCGCGTGGCGCTGCTGATCGGCGGCCTCACCAGCCTGATCGCGATTCCGCTCGCGATCGCGCTCGGTCTCGCCGCCGGCTATCTCGGCGGTCGCACCGACGATCTGGTGTTCTTCCTGCTCTCCACGCTCGCCTCGATGCCGTCGATCCTGCTGCTGGTGGCGCTGATCATGGTGATCGGGCGCGGTCCCGTGCAGGTGTGTCTCGCTCTCGCGGTGACGAGCTGGGTGAACTTCTGTCGCGTGGTGCGCGGCGAGACGCTGAAGTTGCGCGAACTCGACTACGTGTCGGCGGCGCGCGCGCTCGGCGTCTCCGAGCTGCGCATCGTGTGGCGCCACGTGCTGCCCAACCTGTCGCATCTGGTCGTGATCACCTTCGTGCTGACCTTCTCGCAGCTCGTGCTCTCCGAGGCGATCTTGTCCTGGCTCGGCGTCGGCATCGATGGCTCGTGGGGCCAGATGATCGACCAGGCGCGCGATGAACTGGCGCGCGACCCGATCATCGCCTGGAATCTGGGCGCCGCGTCGGCCGCGCTCTTCGGGCTGATCCTCGCGGTGAATCTCGTTGGCGACGCGCTGCGCGATGTGCTCGATCCGCACACGCTGCGAGAGCGGACGTGAGCGAAGCGCTGCTGCACGTCGAGGGACTGCTGACGTCGTTTCCCGGCGCGCGAGGCGCGCGGCTTCCCGTGGTGGACCGCGTGGACCTGGCGGTTGCGCGCGGCGAGGCGCTCGCGCTGGTCGGCGAATCGGGCTGCGGCAAGTCGATGACGGCGCTTTCGATCGTGGGACTGGTGCCGAAGCCGGGGCGGATCGACGCGGGCAGCATCCGGATGCGCGGTCGCGAGCTGCGCGGCCTTCCCGTCACCGCAATGCGACGCGTGCGCGGCGCCGAGATCGCGATGATCTTCCAGGAACCGGCGACCAGTCTGAACCCGGTCCAGACGGCGGGCGCGCAGGTGGTGGAGGCGATCACGCTGCACGAGCGCGTGGCGCGCGGCGAGGCGCGGCGGCGCGCTCTCGCGCTCTTCGAGCAGGTCGGCATCCCGGATCCGCCGGTGCGCTTCGGCGCCTATCCGCACCAGCTCTCGGGCGGCCTCAAGCAGCGCGTGATGATCGCAATTGCGCTCGCCGCGCGGCCGCAGCTGTTGATCGCCGACGAACCCACGACGGCGCTCGACGTGACGATCCAGGCGCAGATCCTCGAGCTGCTGGCCGGCCTCGCGCGTGAGACCGGCACGGCGATCCTGCTGATCACGCACGACCTCGGCGTGGTGAACCAACTCGCCGATCGCGTCGCCGTGATGTACGCGGGGCGCATCGTCGAAGAGGGCACGCGCGCCGCGGTGCTCGCTGCGCCGCACCATCCCTACACACATGGGTTGCTGCGCTCGATGCCCTCGCTCGCGCAGCCGGGCGAGCGACTGGCCGAGATCCCCGGCGTGGTGCCGGCGCCCGACGCGTGGCCGCCGGGATGTCGCTTCGAAGGCCGCTGCGCGATCGCGCTGGCGGTCTGCCGCGCGCGGGAGCCCGAACGCACACGGCTGGACGGCGGCGCAGCGGTGCGCTGTCACGCGGTCGCGGGGGAGTCGCCGCAATGAACGAATTGCAGGAGCCCCAGGGCGAGGCTCTGCTGCGCGTCGAAGCGCTGCGCACCTGGTTCCCTGTCCGCAGCGGCTTGCTGCTGCGGCCCGCCGCGTGGATCCGCGCGGTCGACGGCGTGGATCTGTGCGTCGAAGCGGGGCGCACGCTGGCGCTGGTCGGCGAGTCGGGTTGCGGCAAGACGACGGTGGGGCGCTCGATCCTTCGCCTCGTGGAGCCGAGCGGCGGGCGCGTGCTCTTCGAGGGAATCGACCTGCTCGCACTCGCGCCGGCTGCGCTGCACCCGGTGCGACGCCGACTCCAGATCGTGTTCCAGGACCCGATGGCGTCGCTCGACCCGCGGCTGCGCGTGCGCGACGCGATCGCCGAGGGCATGCAGGCCTTCGGCATCGGCGTGGGTGAGGCGGAACGCAGCGAGCGCGTGGCGGCGCTGCTGCGGCGCGTACGTCTCGATCCGAGCCACATGGATCGCTTCCCGCACGAGCTGTCGGGCGGGCAGCGCCAGCGCGTCTGCATCGCGCGCGCGCTCGCGGTCGGCCCGCGGTTGCTGGTCTGCGACGAGTCGGTGTCGGCGCTCGACGTGTCGATCCAGGCGCAGATCCTGAATCTGCTGCGCGATCTGCAGGACGAGCTGGGCCTCGCGTATCTCTTCATCACGCACGATCTCGGCGTGGTCCGCTACCTCGCCCACCGCGTCGCGGTGATGTACCTCGGGCAGATCGTCGAAGCGGGGCCGACCGCACGCGTCTTCGAGGCCCCGCGGCATCCGTACACACGCGCGCTGCTCGCGGCGATGCCGTCGGTCGACCCGTCGCGTCGCAGCGTCGGGGTGGGTGCGCGCGGCGAAGTGCCGTCACCGCTGCACCCGCCGCCGGGATGTCGCTTCCACACGCGTTGTCCCGAGGCGTTCGCGCGCTGTCGCGCGGAAGCGCCCGCGCTGGTCGTTCGCGATGACGGTGCGTCGCGTTGCTTCCTTTCCGAGTGACCAGCGGCGACGCGCAGGGTTGACACCCCCAACCCATCGGGCGAAGCTGCCGCGCGATGCGACTCGAATACACGTTCTCGATCAGCGAAGTCCCGGTTCCGCGTTTCGCGGTCGAAGCCGTCGAGGGGATCGGCAAGCTCTTCACGCTTGCGACGCTGGTGTTGAACGTAATGGCGGCGCAGAAGCTGCGCGTCGAGATCGTCTTCCCCGGCAACAACCCCGACGACCCCGGCCGCAAGATCGACGCATTCCGCGAGATCCTCGCGACGTCCGAAGCCGGTGCGGCGCTGCGCTTCGCGGGCGGCCACG
>JAGSPS010000286.1 GCA_018262315.1 Deltaproteobacteria bacterium
AACACGGTAAAGGGGGATTCTTTGGAATGCGCGGCGAAATCGGGGGGGCGGGGGGTCATCTCGCGGGCCGCTTCGGGCGGAAAGAAGGGCCGGGCGCCGAAGCCGCCGAGCTTCTCGATCAGGTCCGAGAGCACGAGCGTCGCGTCGAGCGATCCGTCGAGACCCCACGCCACCAACTTCGCGATGGCCAGTGAATCCGCCGCCGACCACGCTTCGAGCGGCACGCCGAGTCTCGCCAGCGGAACCGGCGTCACCGCGCGCCCGCTGTTCACCTCTTCGATCCACGCCGAGATCCCGGCCGCGTGGGCATCGAGCGCGCGGCGCGTCGCGGCGTCGAGGCGCAGGAGCTGCGCGTCGCCGAGGCGTCCGAAGCCGAGCGTGCGCGCAAGGCGATCGGCGTCGAGCGCCTCGGGCCCGAGCACCTCGGCGGTGCGACCCCGCGCCGCGCGGACCAGGAAGCTCAGCTGCGCGAGGCGATCCTGCGCCTGCGCGAAGCCGAGTCCGAACCACGCGTCGCGCTCGCTCTTCGCCCAGACGTGTGGCACACCGTGGCCGTCGCGCAGGATCGCGAGTTCGGCGTCGAGTCCGCGCACGGCGATTCGCCCGTCGACGACGGGCAACGCGCGGTGCAGCGTCCGCTGCACGCCGAAGCTGCGCGCAACGAGAACACCGCCGAGCACGAGCAGCAGCGCTGCGACGCCGAGCGCGAGCCACGGACGGCGCGCCGACCCTAGCGGTGACTGTGTGCTCACGACCACCCCATCCGGCGAACTCCGCCCGCCCTTCTGGCGCTTGCAGCCGGCTCGCCGGCGAAACGTAGCCGCCACGGGGTGCTGCCCCTAGGGGTCGGGGCGATTCGGATTCCGTCCTGGTGGGGGCCAAGCGCAGCGAACTCCGCAACCCGCGGCTAGTTTGCGGGCCTTTCCGAGGATCCAGTAGGAGGACGCGATGACGGTTCGGGTGGGCATCAACGGTTTCGGACGCATCGGACGCCTGGCGTTCCGGGCAGCGCGCGGCAAGGACCTCGAAGTCGTGGGAATCAACGATCTCACGGACGCCAAGACGCTGGCGCACCTGCTCAAGTGGGACTCCATCCACGGTCCCTACCCCGGCACGGTCGAACCCGCCGAGAACGCGATCGTCGTCGACGGCAAGAAGATCCCGGTCACCGCCGAGAAGGATCCGGCGAAGCTCCCCTGGAAGGAGCGCCGCGCCAAGATCGTGGTCGAGTCGACGGGCCACTTCACCGACCGCGCCGGCGCCGCCAAGCACATCGAAGCCGGCGCCGAGCGCGTGATCATCTCCGCGCCCGCCAAGGGCCCCGACGCGACGATCGTGCTCGGCGTGAACAGCCAGAGCTACGACCCCGCCAAACACCACGTGGTTTCGAACGCGTCGTGCACCACCAACTGTCTCGCGCCCGTCGCAAAAGTGTTGCAGGACAACTGGGGCGTGGAGAAGGGCTGGATGACGACGATCCATGCCTACACCAACGACCAGGTCACGCTCGACTTCCCGCACAAGGATCTGCGCCGCGCGCGCGCCGCGGCGGTGTCGATGATCCCGACCTCGACCGGCGCCGCGAAAGCGCTCGGCGAGGTGCTCCCCGAACTCAAGGGCAAGCTCGACGGCTACGCGATGCGCGTACCGACTGCGGACGTCTCGGTGGTCGACCTCTCGGTGATCCTGACGCGTGAGGCTACGCGCGAGGCGATCAACGACGCGATGCGCAAGGCGGCCAGCGGTGCGATGAAGGGCATCCTGCAGGTCAGCGACGAACCGCTCGTGTCGATCGACTTCCGCGGTAACCCGCACTCGTCGATCCTCGACGCCGAGAACACCAAGGTGATGGGCGGCACCTTCGCGAAGCTGCTGTCGTGGTACGACAACGAGTGGGGCTATTCGTGCCGCGTCGTCGACCTCGTGCTGATGATGGGTCGCTAGCTCCCGGTGCTGCAGACTCTCGACGAGCTCATCGCGCGCGGCGTGCGCGGCCAGCGCGTGTTCGTGCGCGCCGATCTGAACGTCCCGACGAAGGACGGTCGGGTCGGCGACGACACACGCATCCGCGCCACGCTGCCCACGCTGCAGAAGCTGCTGTCCGCCGGTGCACGCGTGGTGCTGGCGTCGCACCTCGGCCGGCCGAAGGGCAAGGTCGACGCGAAGTACTCGCTCGCTCCGGTCGCGAAGCGACTCGGCGAGCTGCTCGGCAAACCGGTCGGGTTCGTCGCGGCGTGCATCGGTCCCGACGCGGAGGCGGCCGTCGCGAAACTGCGCGACGGCGAGGTGCTGCTGCTGGAGAACCTGCGCTTCCACGCCGAGGAAGAGCAGAACGAGCCGGGCTTCGCGGCGTCGCTGGCGAAACACGCCGAGATCTACGTGAACGACGCCTTCGGCACCGCGCACCGCGCGCACGCGTCGACCGCCGGGATGGTTCCGCACGCGAAGCGCGTCGCGGCGGGCGACCTGCTGCGGGCAGAACTCGATCACCTGCGCCACGTGCTCGACCCCGCGCGACCCTTCCTGTGCCTGCTGGGTGGCGCCAAGGTGTCCGACAAACTCGCGGTGCTCGAAGCGATGGCGCGCCGCGCCGACGTAATCTGCATCGGCGGCGCGATGGCCTACACCTTCCTGCGCGCACAGGGGCTGCCTGTCGGTTCCTCGCTTGTCGAGGCCGAGCGCATCGAGGACGCCCAGAGGATCCTCGCAGCCGCGAAAGACTCCGGCCACAAACTGTTGCTGCCGCTGGACCACGTCGTGGCGCAAAAACTGGAAGCGGGTGCCGAAGCGAAGGTCGTGCGCACGATCCCGGACGGCTGGATGGGACTCGACATCGGCCCCGAGACGGCAAAGGCGTACGCAGCCGAAGCAGCGCGCGCGAAGACGATCTTCTGGAACGGCCCGATGGGCGTCTTCGAGATCGACGCCTTTGCGAAGGGCACCGAGGCGGTGGCGCATGCGGTCGCCGACTCGCCCGCCGTATCGGTGGTGGGCGGCGGCGATTCGCTCGCCGCGGTGAACCGGCTCGGGCTCGCCCCGCGCATCACGCACTGCTCGACGGGCGGCGGCGCGTCGCTCGAATTCGTCGAGGGACGCGCGCTGCCGGGCGTCGTAGCGCTGGAGAACCACTCGTGAGAAAACCGATCCTCGCGGCAAACTGGAAGATGCACAAGACGATCGGCGAGGCCGTCGCGTTCGCCAAGGCGTTCGCGCCGCTCGTCGCCGACGTGACGGGCGCCGAGATCGTGATCGCCCCGCCCTTCCCGGCGCTGGCCGCGGTCGGCGCCGCGCTGCGCGGCACGCACGTGCTGCTCGCCGCGCAGAACGTGCACCCGGAGAAGCAGGGCGCCTTCACCGGCGAGGTGTCACCGCCGATGCTCGTCGACCTCGGCTGCGCCTACGCGATCGTCGGTCACAGCGAGCGGCGCCACATTTTCGGCGAAGCGAGCGCGTTCGTGGCCAGGAAGGCGGCGGCGCTGCTCGCGCACGGCGTGCGTCCGATCGTGTGCGTCGGCGAGACCCTCGAGGAGCGCGAGGCGAAGCGCACCTTCGCGGTGCTCGAAGAGCAGCTCCGGGGCAGCCTCGCCGAAGTCGCGATCGAGCAGGCCGCGGACGTGGTGATCGCCTACGAGCCGGTCTGGGCGATCGGCACGGGGCGGACCGCGACGCCCGCGATCGCGCAGGAAGCCCACGCGATGATCCGCAGCTGGCTGCAGACGAGCTTCGGCGCGGCGGGGGACGCGATGCGCATCCAGTACGGCGGATCGGTCAAGCCCGACAACGTCTCCGTGTTGATGGCAGAACCCGACATCGACGGCGCACTGGTGGGCGGAGCCAGCCTCGATGCGGCCTCGTTCGCCGGCATCGTCCGCTACCAGGAGAAATCGAAGTGACGATCTTCCTCACCGTATTGCATGTGATGGTGTGTCTCGTGCTCGTGATCGTCGTGCTCCTGCAGCACGGCAAGGGCGCGGACATCGGTGCGGTGTTCGGCGGCGGCGCCAGCTCGACGGTGTTCGGCAGCCGCGGCGCGGGCAACTTCCTGACCAAGCTCACGACCGCGTCGGCGTTGATCTTCATGCTGACGAGCCTGTCGCTCGCGTACCTCGCGAATACGAGCGGAACCGGCGACATCTTCGAAAGCGAAGCGCCGGCGGCGGCGCAACCGGCGCCCGCTGAAGCGCCGGCGGCCGCCGACGGAACCGCGCCGACCGGGGAAGGCTTCCAGGAAGTGAAGCCGGGCGAGCCGGCCAAACCCGAGGCGAGTGCGCCCGAGGCAAAGGCGCCCGCGACCGTGCCTGCGGAGCCCGCAGCACCCGTCGCGCCCAAGGAAGGCGGCGCCGCGAAACCCTGACGCGCGGCCTGTCGGCTCACGACGGCTTCGTTATC
>JAGSPS010000287.1 GCA_018262315.1 Deltaproteobacteria bacterium
GCCAGCCCGGCTCGTGACGGTCCTACAGCTCGGTGAGTCCGGGACAACCGCGCCGGCCGTCGTCGAGGATCTCGCGGACGCCGCGCTGCGGGTGCGCATTGGGGGGCATCGGGTGCGCTTCGACGGCGCAGCGTGCGCGTACTTCGAGGAGCCTTCGTGAGCGGCGCGAGCTTCCTCTTCTTGATGTCCGAGGGACTCGACGCCACCGTGATCGACTCGCAGGTGGTAGACGGGCTCGTCGCAGTGCGTCGCGAGGGCATCCGCTTCGATCTGCTCTCGCTCGCCGACGGGCGCCGATGGCTGCGCGAGCGGCGGTACTACCAGCGCCGGTGCATCGAGGTCGCCGCGCGCACCGGCGGATCGGTGCGCGTCGTCCCGATGCCCCGCAAGCTCGGCGTGGGCGGACCGCTCGGGACGACGGCGTTGCTCCTGGCCGAGCATCTGCGCCGGGGCGGGCGTCTCGTGGTGCACGCCCGCACCGACTATGCCGCGTACTTCGCGAGCTTCGCGGCGCGCCTCGATCGCGGCATCCGCTACATCTTCGACTGCCGCGGTGACGGTCCCCCGGAGTTCCTGCTCGACGCGCGCCAATTCCACCTCTCGGAGCGCCAGACCGCGCGCGGCTTGCGGCGCATGGAGCGTGTCGGCGCCGGCGCCGCCCGACACGCCTCGTTCGTGCTCGCCGTTTCGACCGTGCTGCGCGACCGGCTCGTTGCGCGCCACGGCATCTACCCGACGCGCATCTCGGTGGTGCCGTGTGTGGCAGACGCCGAAATGTTGGTGTACTTCCTGATCCTCACGCCGGATCTCGAAGCCGCTGCCGAGCACGCCCAGCGGCTGCTCATCCCCGGGCGCTACAAGATCCTGTCTGCCGCGCACGCGGAGGTGCCAGGCTACCTGCGCGCGTCGGATCTCGGGATGTTGCTGCGGGCTCCCGATCCGCTCAACGAGGCCGCCTGTCCCACCAAGTTCGCCGAGTACGTGATGACCGGCCTGCCAGTCCTGATCAGCGCCGGCATCGGCGACTGCAGCGGCTTCGTCGCGCAAGAAGGCGCCGGCGCGGTGTTGCCAGAACCCGACCCGGCCGCAGCGGTCGCCGCGCTCGCCCGCATCCGGGCCGAGGAAGACGTGACGCGCCGCACCCGCATCGCCAGGGCCGCCGAGCGTTTCGCGCGGCAGCGCTACGCCCGCGAGATGGCCCAGCTCTACCGGCGGCTCGCTGAGTTCTTGCGGCAGGTCTTCCTCTCCCGAAGCGGCGCCATCCAGGTCGAGGATGCCCCGGCGCCGGCCTGCGGGCCGGGCGAGGTGCGCATCGACGTCGCGCACTCGGTGATCAGCACCGGCACCGAGACATCGGCGCTGGCGAGCCCGGACCTGCGCGCGCGGCTCGACCGCGCCGTCGGGATGGCCCGCATGGGCGCCGAGCGGCTGCGCACGCGCGGCTTGCAGGAGGTGCTGCGCAAGGCGCGCGTGCGCGACGGGATCTCCGCGCCGATGGGCTACAGCGTGGCCGGCCGCGTCGACGAGGTCGGCATCGACGTCGTCGATCTTGCGCCTGGCGCGTTGGTCGCGGCGGGCGGCAGCGCCTACGCGCACCACGCCGAACAGGTCGCGGTGCCGCGCAACCTCTCGCTGCGCGCGGCCAGCTTCGCGACGGTGGGTGCGATCGCGCTGCAGGGCGTGCGGCGCGCGGCGCCGCAGGTGGGCGAGACGGTCGCGGTCGTCGGGCTCGGCCTCGTCGGGCAACTGGCCGTGCAACTCCTGGGCGCTGCGGGCTGCCGCGTCGTCGGCGTCGATCCGCGCGCGGACCGCGTCGAGCTTGCGCGCAGCGGACCCGGCGGCCTCGTCGCGGGCAGCGGGCCCGATCCCGCCGAGATCGAGGCGATGGTGCGCGCGCAGACGGCGGGCGCCGGCGCCGACGCGGTGCTGCTGTGCGCCGGCACCGCCAGCAGCGATCCGATCAACACGGACCTGCGTGCAGTGCGCCAGCGCGGACGCGTGGTGATCGTCGGTGCCGTCGGCCTCGCGCTCGAGCGCGAGGCCTTCTACCGCAAAGAGGTCGAGCTCACGATGTCGTGCTCCTACGGGCCGGGCCGCTACGACCCGAGCTACGGACCGAGAACCGCAACATGGCCGCCTTCCTCGAGCTGGTGGCGCGCGGCAGTGTCGATCCGGAACGCCTCGTCGCCGAGGAGCGCGACCTCGAGGACGCCGCCGCGGCCTTCGACGCGGCGAAGGCGGGCGCCGGCTCGGGCGTAGCGGTGCTGCTGCGTTATCCCGCGCGCAGCGAGCCCGCGGCGCGCACGGTCGCCGCCGCCACGTCTGCGAGCCACCCAGCGACCGCGAAGCGCGACGGCCGCATCGGCATCGCTGTAATTGGCGGCGGCGGCTTCGCGACCGAGACGCTGCTCCCGGCGATCGGTGCGACGCCGGACTTCGCGCTACGCACTGTGGTGACGCGCAGCAGCGCGTCGGCGGCCAAGGTGGCGCAGGAGTTCGGCGCCGCGCAGGCCTCGACCGATCCCGAGGGCGTGCTCGCCGATCCGAGCGTCGACGCGGTCGTGATCGCCACGCGCCACGACAGCCACGCGCCACTCGCGCTCGCGGCGCTGCGCGCCGGCAAGCACGTCTTCCTCGAGAAGCCGATGGGCATCACGCGCGAGCAGATCGACGCGCTGCGCGACGAAGCGCTGACATCCGGGCGCATTTTCACGGTCGGTTACAACCGCCGGTACGCACCGCTGTCGCTGCGCGTGCGCGAATGGCTCGCCACGAGCGCCGGGCCTGCCGTGCTGCTCTATCGAGTAAACGCCGGCCACGTACCCGCGGAGAACTGGACGCTCGATCCGAACGTCGGCGGCGGGCGCATCGTCGGCGAACTCTGCCACATGCTCGACCTGCTCTCGTTCTGGCTCGGGCCCGAGCTCGTGTCGTGGAGCGCAGCCGCGCTGCCCTCCGCCCAGCGCGCCGCGCCCTCGCCGCAGGACGTCGTCGTGTCGCTGCGCTTCCGCGACGCGAACCGCAACGAGCACGTCGCCTCGCTGGTGTACACCAGCCTCGGCGCGCCGGCGCTCGCCAAGGAATGGATCGAGGTGCACGCCGGCGGCTGCACGCTGCACCTCACCGATTTCATGCGGCTCGAAGCGCAGGGAGCGCGCGCGCGCACCGAGGTGCTCCGCAAGCCCGACAAGGGACACCGCGCCGAGATCGAGGCCTTCCGCGACGCGATCCGCGGCGCGCCGAACGCGCTGCTCGGCGCCGAGGAAGCCTGGGCCTCCGCCGACCTCGCGCTGCGCATCGACCAACAGTTGCGGGCCGGCGCCGCGACGGAGTAGCTGGGATGTGTGGCATCACCGGTGCATTCGCCTGGGCCGGCGGGCAACTCGACGTCGACGAACCTGTGCTGTGGCGCATGACCGACGCGCTCGCCCATCGCGGCCCCGACGATCGCGGGACCTTCCTCGACCCCGAACGCGGCGTCGCGCTCGGCCAGCGCCGGCTCAGCATCATCGACCTCTCGCCCGGCGGTCATCAGCCGATGGCCAACGACGACCGCACGATCTGGATCGTCTTCAACGGCGAGATCTACAACCACGAGAAGATCCGCCGCGGCCTCGAGCAGGACGGCGTGCGCTTCCGCACGCGCTGCGACACCGAGGCGATCCTGCGCCTCTACGAAGCCCGCGGCGAGGAATGCGTGCGCGAGCTGGAGGGCATGTTCGCGTTCGCGATCTGGGACGCGCGCCGCGGCAGCCTGTTCCTCGCGCGCGACCGCATCGGCATCAAGCCGCTCTACTGGGCCGATGTCGGCGGGCGCTTCTTCTTCGCCTCCGAAGTGCGCGCGCTGCTCGAACATCCCGCGGTGCCGCGCGAACTCGATCCCGAGTCGCTCTACCACCACCTCTCCTTCCTCTCGACCCCGGCGCCGGCGACGATGTTCGCGGGCATCTCCAAGCTCGCGCCCGGTCACCGCGCCACGGTCGACCGGCGCGGCGTGCGGATCGAGCGCTGGTGGGACGCGCTCGATGCGCCGCGCCTCTCCGCGGCCGAGGTGGCCGACGAAGGGCACGTGGCGCACGAGATCCTCGAGCGCCTGCGCACCGCAGTGCGCGATCGCATGATGAGCGACGTGCCCTTCGGCGTCTTCCTGTCGGGCGGCCTCGACTCGAGCGCCGTCGCGGTGCTGATGGCGGAGAACCACAACCTGCCGGTCAACACCTTCACGATCGGCTTCGCCGGGCAGGGCGTCGACCACTTGAACGAGTTCGAACACGCCCGCCGCATCGCCAAGCAGATCGGCGCCAACCACCAGGAGGTGGTGATCGACCACCGCTCGGTGCTCGACTACCTGCCGCGCTTCCTCGAACACCAGGACGAGCCGGTCGCCGATCCGGTGTGCGTGCCGCTCTACTACGTCTCGAAGCTCGCCATCGACCACGGCGTCAAGGTGATCCAGGTGGGCGAAGGCAGCGACGAGCTGTTCATGGGCTACCAGCCGTTCTTGCAGACCATCGACTTCACACGCTTGACGCGCCCGTTCACCGCGTTGCCGCGGCCGCTGCGCGCGGGGCTCTACCGGGCCGCGTCTCCCCTGCTGCGGGCCGTCGGTCACCGCGCCCTGGCCTGGGAGGAACTGCTGCGCCGGAGTGTAGACGAGCATCCGTTCTGGGGCGGCGCGATCGCGTTCGAGGAGCGCGAGAAGCAGCGCATGGCTCCGGCGCTCTCGCGCCGCTACCGCTCGTGGGATGCGATCCGGCCGATCCACGACGAGTTCTCGCGGCGCTGGCCGGACGCCGACGTGGTGGCGCGCATGAGCTACGTCGAACTGCGTCAGCGCGAGCCGGAGCTGCTGCTGGCGCGCGTCGACAAGATCACCATGTCAGTGGCGCTCGAAGCCCGCGTGCCGTTCCTCGACCACCGCCTGGTCGAATACGTGCTGCGGCTGCCGGGCGCCATGAAGGTCCGCGGTGGCCGCACCAAGGCAATTCTGAAGAAGGCGCTCGAAGGCCTGCTGCCCCACGACCTGGTGCACCGCCGCAAGCAGGGTTTTCCGGCGCCGATGGCGCAGTGGCTGTTCGAGTCCGAGTTCGGCGGCCAGCTTCGCGACGCGCTCCTGCACTCGCCGCTGGTGCGCGACGGCTGGCTCGACGGCGCGGTGCTGCGCGAGTACCTCGACGACCATTTCTCGCGCCGCCGCGACCGCGGCAATCAACTCTGGACGCTCTTCAACCTGACGCTCTGGTACCGCCGCTGGATCCTCGGCGAGCACGTGGGCTAGGGGCCGCCGCCGTCGGCAAGGACGTGGCGCTTCCAGTGCAGGAAGAACGCGAGCGTCCAGATCCGGTACATGGACCGGACGCGATCGTTCGCATCGAGCGCCCCGCTCCGCAGCGCGCCCACCAGCGATTCCACCGCCTCTACACGGAAGAAGTCTCGGGTGGAGTCCTCGTGCAGCAGGTCCGCGAAATGCGACCAGAACGAGTCGCCCAGGAAGCGCTCGAGATGCACGGCGAAGCCCTTCTTCGGGCGGTGCAGGATGTGCTGCGGCAGGTAGCGCGACAGCACCCGCTTCAGGATCGGTTTCGGCACCGCCGGATCGAAGAGCTCCGACGCCGGCGCCCGGCACAGCAGCTCGTAGAGCACGTGGTCCACATAGGGAACGCGCACCTCGACCGAATGCCCCATCGACGCGCGATCCACCTTCGTCAGCATGTAGTCCGGAAGCTGTTGCATCACCATGAAACGGTACAGGTTCTCGAAGCTCGGCCGATCGTCCGGGAGCGCGAGCTTCTCGCGCAGGTAGAGCGCCTCGTGCTCGAGATCGAGCGTGGCGAGCAGGTCGTCCGACAGGAATTCCGACTGCTCGCGGAACGAGAAGAAGCTCTTCTCGCTCACCACGAAGTCGAGGAAGGTCCAGTCCACCCGCTGCATCGCGCTGACGACGCGGCGGCCCTTGGGAAAGCGCAGCCAGCGCTCGAACACGCGCATGCCTCGCGCCACCGGCCGCGGTACCAGCCGCTGCAGCAGCTGCAGCCGCGCGAGCGTGGCGTAGTTCTCGTAGCCGGCGAAGAGCTCGTCGGCGCCGTCTCCGGAGAGGACGCACTTGACGCGCCCCTCCATGGCCTGGATCACCGAGTGCACCGCGATCGCCGACGGGCTCCCGAAGGGCTCGCCGTAGATCTCCGTCAGGAAGTCGAGCAGCTCGACATCGAAGCGCTCGCCCGCGTTGAGACGCACCTCGACGTGTTCGGTGCCGAAGCGGCGCGCGACCTCGGCCGCGTAGTCGCGTTCGTCGTAGTCCGGGTCATCGTGCACCAGACAGAAGGTCTTCGCACCCTCGACGAAGCGACTCA
>JAGSPS010000068.1 GCA_018262315.1 Deltaproteobacteria bacterium
CTGGATCTGGAGGAAGTATTCGAGATAGGCGCGCACGCAGTCGATCTCGCGCCACGCGAGACCAGCGCCGAGCACGAGTCGGTTCAGGGGATCGCTCGCGACCGCACCGAGCAGAACGGCGCGAATCGCCTCGCCGAGTCGCTCCGCAATGGCGTCGAGGTCGTCCTGCGTGGCGCCGAGCGGCAACACGCGCAGCGTGGCGACCATCGCGGGCGGCCGATCCACCGGTGTGACGCGAAGCTGCTGCGCGTCGATCACGCGGATGCCGAAGCCGTCGATTACCGGCAGCAGGTCGGAGAGCAGCAGAATCTGATCGGGCAGGAAGATGTCGAGCGTGCTGGACTCGCAGCGCGCGCCGTCGTGGTCGAAGTAGAGCGCGAAGTGCGGAGCGCCCGAGGCGGCCAGCGCCTCGAGCGCGACGACGCCGCGCGCCGCATCGACGGGATGGGTCGCGACCCGCAGCAGCTCCGGATAGCCGTCGGTGTAGCGATCGGCGAGCAGCACGCCCTCGCTCTCGCCGAAACGATCGACCAGCGCCGCCTCGAAGCGATCCTCCCAGCGCGACGACAGCTCCTCGATCTCGGCCTCGAGCACGGCGGGATCGGGCACCGAGAGTCGTCCGCTCGCCGTCGTGCAGAAGTAGTGGAGCACGGCGGCGCCTTCTTCGAGGAACGACGCGCGGTCGTCCACGTAGGTGGCGCCCGTGCACGCGACGAGCTGGCTGCGGATGCGCGTGCGCAACTCTTCCGCGTAGCGCTCGCGCGGCAACAGCACCGCGACGTAGAGCGAGCGGCCGTGCGGATCGGCGCGCAGCACGACCCGCACGCCCTTCGAGCCCTCGGACTCGACGATCTCGTGGATCAGCGCCGCGACGCCGTCGACGTCGGTGCCGAGCAACACTTCGAGCGGCGCGGAGTCGAAGGCGCCGAGGATTGCGCGGTAGCGGTGCGAGCGCGGCTCGGCGGCCTCGCGGCGCACGATCTCCTCGAGGCGATTCGAGAGCAGCGGCACCTGGGAACCGGGCGTGCGCAGCGCGCGCGACGTGAAGAGGCCGAACAGGATCGCCAGACCACAGGCTTCGCCGCGCTCGTCGTATTGCGTGACGGCGAGGCGATCGAGGCGTCCGTGTCGGTGGATCGGCGACTCGACGCGCGACTTGCCGATCACCAGGATGCGCGGGTCCGCGACGATGTCGCGCAGTTCCTCTGGCACCTCGGCGCCGCGCCGCGGCGTGCGCAGGCGACTGGTCGCGTCGTCGCGAAAGAGGCCGAGCCCCGACCCCGGGACCAACTCGACTTCGAAACCCGCTGCGTCGCCGGGCGAACGCAGCGCATAGCGCCGGAAGCCGACGAGCACGAAGTGATCGGCGACGAGCCACTCGAGAAAGCTGCGCACGCGACGAGCGCGCTCGGCGCCGTCGGGGATCGTCCGGCCGGCATGGTCCACCTGGGCGTACAACTCGGCGATCGCGGCCAGCATGCGCGCGTGGTCTTCGGTGACGTCGCGCACCTTCTCCATCGCGTCGCGCAGCGACGTTTCGAGTTCGGCGAGCTGCGACGGGTCGTCGATGCGCGGCGACACTTCGACGTAGAGCGCGGACTCGCGCGGCGCGGCGGGCGTCGCATCGACGCCGAGCAACGAGCCCGCGACGTCGCGGCGCACCGGCAGGATCGGGTGCAGCAGCAGCCGTTCGCGAAGCTCGGCGCGGCGCAACAGCAGCCGCAGCGTATCGACGATGAAGGGCCGGTCGTCCTGGAGGACCTGGATCACGGTGCGGCCCGGACGGTCCGGCGAGTTCGCGACGCGCACGCAGATCTCGCCGATCGCGCGCGCGGCCGCGAACGCGAAGCCCGCCGCGGTGGCGCCAGCGAGCGAGCGCTCGCTGGCGCTGCCAGCGCCCCGTCCACCACGCAGGTAGGCGCGTGCAAAGGCGACGAAACGGGGAAGATCTGGCGGTGCGACCGCTTCGGCGGCCGTCGCGATCACGCGCTCGAGGTCGAAGCCCGGTTCGGCCACGGCGCGCAGCCTAGCTCATGATCTTCGCTCGGCTGCGTCACGATCGTCGCTCGGCTGCGCCTCGCTGCACAGCGGCGATCGCGTCGCGTGCGCGGAAGTCGCCGCTTCTTTCGGCCCCTACTTGCCCTTCTTCGGCGGGAACGGCGCCGCCGACGGCGCCTTGGCGCTGGCGGCCACCTGCTTGTTCTTCTTGTCGGCCGTGCCCTGCTTCTTCGCCTTCTCTTTCGCCTTCGGAGACTTGTCGCCCATGGAATCACCCCCTCCAGTTCGCGGGACGATGACGATCGCCCGCTCGCGCAGATTATCACGATCGGTCGCCAGGGCGACATCCTTTCAGCCCGGCGGCGGACGCAGCTCCGGCAGCACGTATTCGCTCGTGCCCTTGCGGATGTTCGCGAAGAACAGCTCCGGCACGCTCCAGAGCGCGCCGTCGAGACCGTCGCGCAGACCGCGACCGCGATCGAAGGGGAGCTGCAGGATGCCGAGGCCCGAGCGCGCCAACGCGGCGCCGAGATTGACGGCGCCGAGCAGCGGACGCAGCGGCCAACTGCCGTCGGTGAAGAACACGAAGAAGCCGCTGGCGTCCGCGGGCGCGTAGAGCGTGGACGTCCACACGTTCGACTCGCGCAGCGCCGCACGCAGCGTGCCTTCGCGCGCGACGACATGCTCCCGCGCCGAGGCCAGATGGATGCTCTGCTCGACTTCCCAGCGCGCCCGCACGTTGTGCGACGACACGAACGGGATGAAGTTCGCGCGCGCCGCGGGATCGACGTAACCGCCGAGCCGGCGCTCGGATTCCCGCTCGATGAAGGCGAGTACGGCGGAGCGATCCGCCGCCGCCGGCGCGCCCTGCTGCGCGGCCAGCCCTGCCTCGATGGTGCGAAACAGTTCGGAGACGCAGTTGCGGGCGACGAGGTCGTAGCGATACTGCGCTTCGAGCGCGCGGCGAAGCTCACGTTCCGCCTCGCGCGCGGCGCCGAGCGCGCGTTCGAGGTCGCCCGGCATCGCCGCGGGCCGCGCTGCGAGCGCGACCGGCGCGCGCCCTTCCGGCAGCAGCGGACCGGTCGCGACACGCAGCCCGGGCGCGCCGCCCGCGGCCCCACGCAGTTCCGCGACGCGACTCGCCGACTCCTCGAGCGCGCTCCACTCCGCTTCGCGAAAGCCGCTGCTGGAAAACAAGCGCTCGCGCGCTCGGCGGAAGTCCTCGCGCGCCTCGGTGAGCAGCGCCGGCGCGAGCGCGCGGCGGCGCTTCGAGACACGCAGCAGCGTGGCGTCTGCCGGCAGCGCGTCGAGCACCACGAGACGGCCCGCCACCAGCGACTCGTCGATCGCCACGAGCCGCGCCGCGGCGAGCAGCAGCGCCTCGCCCCAATCGGGCCGGCGACTCGCGACGAGCTCGACCGCGGCGTCTTCGAGCGCGGCACGCGCCCCGCGCAAGCGATCGCACGAGGCCGCGTCGAGCACGAGCGCCTCGCCGCCGCCCTGCGCCTCGCCGGCGCGCACGCCCGCCGCGAGCGGCCGCGGCTGCTCGATCGCGTCGAGCGCGGCAAGCGCGGCGAGCACCGCTTCGATGCGGCGCGAGATCGACGTGGCGGCGGCCGGATAGACCAGCGGATCCGCCTCGAGCTTGCTCACGTCCAGCGGAACCAATGAGATCTCGCGAAGCGCGCGCTGCGCGGCGGCGCGGCGCCCGGCGAGCCAGTCGGCGCCGTGGCGTTCCTCGATGCGGCGGCGCAGCGCCGCCAGCGCGGGCGGCGCGTCGCCGGCGGCATCGCCGCGCGCCGCGAAGAAGCCGGCGCCGCGCACCGATACGGAAACGTCTCCGCCGGCGCGGAGCGTTTCGAGCAGCGCGACGTCGCGGCGCAGTTCCTCCAGCACTTCGAGCTGTCGCGATTGCGCGAGCAGGCGGCGCTCGAAGGTGTCGCGCAGCAGCGCGACCGTGGCGGGTGTGGCGGCGATCCGTGAGACCTCGATGCTGCGATTCTGGAGCGTGCGGTATGCGTGCTGGAAGCGTTGCGAGTCTTCGCGGCGCGGCATGAGCCAGCCGGAATCGTGCTGGAAGTCGTACGTCCAGGCGCCGAAGCGGATCGCGGCGTGACCACCGCTGGCGTCGCCCTCGTGCGCGCGGACGTAGAGATAGTCGAAGGAGTCGGTCGGCGCGGCGTCGTCGCTGCGCGCACCCGCCGCCGTCAGCACGCGGCAGGCGAGCAATGCGATCGCGAGCCCGCGCGTCACCGGGCCTTGGCGAAGCCCCGCGCCATCGCGCTCTGCTTTTCCTGGTCGCCGCCGGCCCACGCCGCTTCGTACGCGGTGCGCTGCGCGTCCGTGACGTCGGTGCGACCGAGGCCGCGCCCGATCGCCTCCCAGGTGGACGGCTCGGATTCCCAATCGCTGATGCCGCGCTTGCGAGCGAGGTCACCGAGGCCCGCGAGGAAGCTCTCTTCCTGTCTTCCGCCTGCCTCGACGTAGGCTTCGGTGTATTGGGTGACGTCGTCACGGAATCGCGCGTTGTCACTGCCTGACGAGTCCGAAGAGCTGGAGGAACTCTTGGACGAGTCGGAGAAGCTTTCCGAGCTATAGGAAAAGGAACACGCGAGCGACGCCGCACAGGCGAACACCACCGTGGCGGCGAAGGGGATCCGACCGCATCGGTTCCAAGGGAAGGCGCGTCGAACGCTGTGAGTCATCATAGAGTGAGGATCTAGCGCAGCGCCAGGGGCAGCGCGATTCGCGCGGGGCGGGAGGACGAAGTCGATGCCGAAACCAGGCCAGCATGGGATGGCTCTCGAGGCGGCCGAGCGATCGAGCGCCGAGCGCGCTGCGAAGTGATGCGCGATCGTGTTCTCGCCGCGCTGCCCGCCGTACTCGGAGCCTGCGTCTTCGGTGTGGCGATCTTCGTACTGCACCACGAGCTGGCCGCGTACCGGCTCTCCGACATCGAGATGCATCTCGCGTCGATCTCGACCCGCGATCGCGCGCTGGCGCTCGTTCTCACGATTGCGAGCTACGCGCTGCTGACCGGCTACGACGCGCTGGCCTTCCGCTTCCTCGGCAGCGCGCTCGCCTATCCGCGCGTGGCGCTCGCCTCCTTCGTCGGCTTCGTGTTCAGCCACAACATCGGCCTCTCGTTCCTCGGCGGGAACGCGGTGCGCTACCGGATCCTGACCAGCTTCGACGTCGCGCCGGGCGACATTGCCCGCGTCGTGGCGTTCAACCTGATCACGTTCTGGCTCGGCTTCTTCGCGCTCGGGGGCGTGGTGCTGACGCTCGACCCGATCGCGCTGCCCGCGACGCTGCACCTGCCATTCGCGACGAGCCGCCCGATCGGCGCGCTGCTGCTCGCGGCGCTCGCCGCCTACCTGCCATTCTCGTTGCTGCGACGCTCGCCGCTGCGCGCCGGCGGCTTCGAGTTCGCAGTGCCGCGCCCGCGCTGGACGATCGCGCAGCTCGCACTTTCGGCGCTCGACTGGGCGCTCGCCGCCGCGATCTTCTTCGTGCTGCTGCCGCACAAGGACGGGCTCTCGTTCGCGATCGTGCTCGGCGCGTATCTGCTCGCGCAGGTGATCGGCCTCGCGAGTCACGTGCCGGGCGGTCTCGGCGTCTTCGAAGGCGTGATGGTGCTGCTGCTCCGCAGGTACCTCTCGGGCGAGGTCGTGCTCGGCGCGGCGATCGCGTATCGGATTCTCTACTACCTGCTGCCCTTCGTCGTCGCGGTGGTGGTCTTCGGCGGTTATGAGGCGCTGCAGCGCCGGCACCTGTTCGAGCGCGGCAGGGAACTGTTCGCGCGCTGGGTGCCCGAGGTGGTGCCGCGCGCCTTCTCGTCGCTGGTGCTGCTCGCGGGCATCGTGCTGCTCGCGTCGGGCGCAACGCCCGCGGCGCCCGGACGCATTCCCGTGTTGGAGCGCTGGATCCCGCTGCCGCTGATCGAAGTCTCGCATCTGCTCGGTTCGCTGACCGGCGTCGCGCTGCTGCTGCTCGCGCGCGCGCTGCAGCAGCGCCTCGACGCGGCCTACTTCCTCTCACTCGCCGGCCTCGCGGCGGGCGCCGCCGCCTCGATCACCAAAGGCCTCGACTACGAGGAAGCGGCGCTCCTCACGCTCACCCTGGTCGCGCTGCTCCCGTGCCATCGCTTCTTCTACCGGCGCAGCTCCCTGCTCACCGAATCGTTCTCGGCAGAGTGGATCGTCGGCATCGCGCTCGTCGTGGTGGGAACCGCGGTCGTGACGCTCTTTGCGTACCGTCACGTCGAATATTCGCGCGACCTGTGGTGGAGCTTCGACGTTCACGGCCACGCGCCGCGTTCGCTTCGCGCGCTGTTCGGCGCCGGCTTCTTCCTGGCGCTCTTCGCGCTGGTTCGCTTGATGCGGCCAGCGCCGCCCGACGTGCCGTTGCCGTCGGCCGACGAACTCGAGCGCCTGCGGCCACTGGTCGCCGCAGCTCCGAACGCCGAGGCGCATCTTGCCCTGCTGGGAGACAAACGCCTCATGGCGCACGAAGGCGGCGCGGGCTTCGTGATGTACGGCATCGAGGGACGCTCCTGGATCGCGATGGGCGATCCGGTGGGCGCGCCCGACGTGCGCCGCGAGCTGGCGTGGCGCTTCCGCGAGCTGGCCGACGCCCACGGCGGCCGCGCGTCGTTCTACGAGGTTTCCGCCAGCGACCTGCCGGTCTACCTCGATCTCGGCCTCACGCTGCGCAAGCTCGGCGAGGAGGCGCGGGTGGCGCTGGACGGCTTCACGGTCGAAGGCGGCGGTCGCCGCGCGAAACTGCGAACGGCGCGCAATCGCATGACGCGCGAGGGCTGTCACTTCGAAGTGCTGCCGCCCGAAGCCGTGCCGCCCCTGCTCGATGAACTCGCCGCGATCTCGGACGCATGGCTCCGCCACAAGAACACCCGCGAGAAGCGCTTCTCGCTCGGCTTCTTCGACCGCGCCTACCTCGCGCGCACGCCGCTCGCGGCGATCCGTCGAGGCGAGCGCATCGTCGCCTTCGCCAACGTGTGGCTGAGCGGCGAGAAGCACGAGCTGTCGGTCGACCTGATGCGCTACTCCGAAGAGGCGCCGCCGTCAGCGATGGATGCGCTCTTCACCGAGCTGATGTTCTGGGGACAGGACCAGGGCTATGCCTGGTTCTCGCTCGGCATGGCGCCGCTTTCGGGCTTCGAGCATCACCGACTCGCGCCGCTCTGGAATCGCCTCGGTGCGCTGCTGTTCCGCTACGGCGAACACTTCTACAACTTCCAGGGCCTGCGCGAGTGGAAGGAGAAGTTCGGCCCGGTGTGGGAGCCGCGCTATCTGGCGGCGCCGAGCAACCTGACGGTGCCGCTCGTGCTCACGCAGGTGGCGTCGCTCGTGAACGGCGGCGTCACGGGGACGATCGCCAAGTAGCGTGTCCCGTCACGGTTTCGCGTTCGCACGGTGCTCCGCCGCGTCGAAGATGCGCTGCGCGAGCGCCGCGTAGTCTTCGTCGAAGTGGTGACCGCCCTTGGTCTTGATCACATCCGCGGCGGCGAGCTTCGGGTCCGGGCAGATCGAGTCGTCCTCGTCCTCGCCGTAGAAGCATTGGACCTTGGCGAGGTCCAGACGCAGCAGTTCGGGCATCACCAGCGGCGCGTCCGCGTCGGGTTCGGCGCCCAGCCAGCCCTCGACTGCGATCTGCATCGGCGCGCGCGCACCGAGACCGAGCAGCGAGACGAGCACCACGCGATCGCGCAGCGCTGCGGGCAGCCGGTTCACGGCAAACGGCAGCACGGCGGCGCCGAACGAGTAACCGATCAGCGCGACCTTGCGCGTCCCCCACTTGTCCCCGTACGCGTCGAGAATCGCGCCGAGGTCGCGCCCGATCTCGTCGGGTGTCTTCGCGCGCCAGAAGTAACGGAGCGAATCGACACCCACGACCGGCACCTTGCGTTCGGCCAGGTGTTCGCCGATCTCCTTGTCGAGATCCCGCCAGCCACCGTCGCCCGAATAGACCACAGCCATCCACGAGCCCGGCTCGGCGGCCTCGATCTCGGTGAGCGGCAGATTGCGCACTGCCGGCGACGTGTCCCCGGCAGTGAGCTGCTGCGAGAGCAGCGCGACCAGGCGATCGAGCGGCGCGTCCTCGACGGGAGGCGGTTCGCCGACGTCGTCGACGAGGCCTGCCAGCTCGGGAGCAAGCGGCGTGCGCGACGAGACGAGCCACCAGCCGGGCAGGTCTGCCTGCGCACCGTAGGCGAAGCCCTTGCCCGCTACGGGAGTCGACGGCGCGCCCGGACACAACGGCACCCGGGTATCGAGCGATGGCGTGGGATCGACGCTCACCGCGCCCGCCACCGTCGCCGCCGGCGACTGCGCGAGCCCCGCGTACGCGAGCGTCGCGCCCTCACCGACACCGGCGAGAATGGGACTGCGATAGGCGGTCGTGCCGAGCTGACGCTGGAGCTTCTGCGAGAGCGCCTCGATCTCGGCGATCGCGTAGTGGCAGCCGTCGTCGCTCGCGCGCAGGCCCTTCTGGTAGCTCGGCAGGTCGACACCGACGACCGCCGCACCGTCCTCGCCGAGCCTCGCTGCGGCAGCGTCGAACTCCGCTCGCCATCCGCGCGTGTCGGAGAAGAGGAAGACCAACGCCTCCGGCGACGCGTCGGGTCGGAACAGCGCAAGCTGCCCGAGCCGGCCGCCGTCGATGCGCTCCGCAGCCATCGCCGGCGAGGAGGCATCCTGCTTGCAGCACGCCAGCGCGACAGCCACCGCAACAACGAGGGCGGCGGCCGCGAGGATGGGACGCAGGGAACCTCCGATCGGTGGACGCAGCGACATCGCTTCCTACTCTGACCGAGCCTTCCGCGGAGTCGAGGCCCCATGCGTCTCGCCACCCGGCTTGCACCGATCGAGCTGTCCGACTGGCGCGGAGCGCCGCTTCGCCTGGGCTCGCTATGGGCGACGCGACCGGTCGGGCTGGTCTTCATCCGCCACTTCGGCTGACGGTTCTGCCGCGAGCAAGTCGCGCAGTTGCGAGACCACTTCCCCGAGATCCGCGCACGCGGTGCAGAGCTGGTGGTGATCGGGAACGGCGCGCAGCACTTCGCCGCCGCGTTCCGAGAAGACATGGGCCTCGACGGTCCGCTGCTCGTCGATCCGGGGTTGCGCGCGTATCGAGCAGCCGGGTTGCGGCGCGGCCGCGTCGAGCTGCTCTCGCCTCGCCTTCCGCTGCATGCACTGCGCGCGCTGCGAGCCGGGTACCGCCAGACGTCGGCACAGGGGGATCCGTGGCAGCTCGGCGGCGTCTTCGTGATCCGCCCCGACGCGCGTCGCTCGCGTACCGCCATGCAAGTCGCGAGGCCGGCGACCACGCGCCGATCCAGGCGATCCTCGCGGCGCTCGATCCGGATGCGCCCGCGCTCGCACTCGCCGATCTCGGCGCCGAGGTGCAGCTGCTCGGTCGAAGCCGCGAACGCGGCGAAGCTGCGGCGACCCGCATTCGCGAGCAGACCGGCAACCGGGTCGTGGTGAACTCGATACACCCAGGCTGGGCCGACACGCCAGCCGTACGCTCGTCGATTCCCGGCTTCTGGCGGGTCGCGCACCAGATCCTGCGATCCTCGGCCGAGGGCGCCGACACGGTGGTGTGGCTTGCCGCGAGCGAACGGGGCCGCGCCCTCACGGGCTCCTTCTTCTTCGACCGCGAGCCGCGCCGGACGCATTGGCTCCCCTGGACGCGGGAATCCGAGGCGGACCCCCGGCGGCTCTGGCGCCTCGCCGAGCGCAACTCGGGCGCAGGTCCCCCGCGTCGCTCGCGGCCCCGGACCGGGTCTCGCAGCCGGGGTGACGCCTCGCGGGTCGCCTGATACGCTGCCGGATCGAAGGCGCCTCCGGTCGGGAGTGCGCACGTTGGGCGAGAGTCTTCTTATCCTTCCTGCGTACCTCCATTACGACTCGAGTCTCTTTGCTGCTCGCCGGCAGATGGCTTCAGGCCAATCCGTCGGCGGTGCGGCGTGTTTCGCGCGCGATCGATGGTTCGGATGGTCCGGCCTTGATTACGGCGAGTGTCGCGTCCGCCTGCTGCGTGCGACGGCGCGACGAGGATGATCGATTGGGCAAGAAGCTTTATGTGGGAAATCTGCCGTTCTCTGCTTCCGAGGACGAAATCCGTGAGCTCTTCGAGCGACACGGTGCAGTGGACAAGGTGAGCGTCATCACCGACCGGGAAACCGGTCGGCCGCGAGGGTTCGCCTTCGTGGAGATGGCCGAAGGCGCGAACGCGGATGCCGCCATCCAGGCGCTCGATGGCCGAGACTTCGGGGGCCGCAGCCTCCGGGTCAACGAGGCGCAGGACCGCCGCGGCGGCGGCGGCGGCGGTGGCGGCGGCGGCTACGGTGGCGGCGGCGGCGGCGGCCGTGGCGGAGGCGGCGGTGGCCGCGGTGGCTACGGCGGCGGCGGCGGCGGCGGCGGTCGCTACTAGTCCCGCACGGGAACGAAACGGAAGGGCCTCGGGCGAAAGCCCGGGGCCTTTCTCTCTTGTAGACACTGGCCGGCGCAGCGCTTCGCGCTAGCTCGAAGCGGCGGCCGCTTTCGCGACGATCGCTTCGAGCGCGTCGCGCTGCCGTTCGAAGTCGCCGAGAAGCGCGAGCTGCGTGCGGGCGAGATCGAGATTCTGGCCGGGGCGGCGGATCCGGAAGTAGCGATCGCCGGCCAGGTGATCGGCCATGAATCGCATGCCGAGCAGCAGCGTCATCAGCTGGCTCGCGAAGACCAGTTCGTCGCGTTCGGCCGCGACGAGCGCAGCGCCCGCGCCGCGCAGATAGCCCGCCACCAACGCTTCGAAGAGCCGCGGGTCGACGCGCACCTTCGCGAGATCGCGCTCGTCCTCCGCGACGGGGCTCGCCGCGCGCCGCGCCAGATCGCCGAAGTCGTAGAGCGAGAGTCCCGGCATCACCGTGTCGAGGTCGATCACACAGACGCCCTCGCTGGTGGCGTCGTCGAGCAACACGTTGTTGATCTTGGTGTCGTTGTGGGTGACGCGTTCGGGCAGCCGGCCACGCAGCGCCTCGCTGCGCGCGACCATTCCCTCGCGCGCCAACACGAACTCGAAGTCGAGCCGGCAATCGGCGAGCCGCCCGTGCGCGTCGGCCTTCGCTGCCGCGACGAGCTGCTCGAAGCGCGCCCGCGCGTCGTGGAAGTGCGGGATCGTCTCGTGCAGGCGCGGGCCGGGCAGATCGGCGAGCTGGGCGAGGAAGCGCCCGAACGCCTCGGCCGCCGCGCCGGCCTCCCGCGCCGATGCCACCGCGTCGCGACTGCTCGCGCCCTCGATGAAATGGAAGGTGCGCCACCACTCGCCGTCCGCGTCGACGAAGGCGGGCAGGCCGTCGCGCGCCGGCACCAGTCGCAGCGCGCGGCGATCGGCGTCGCGCGCGCCCTTCTCCATCACCAGCGCCGGCTCGCGGAACACCCGCGCGTTGATGCGCTGCTGGATCCAGCGCGTGCGGCGCCCGTCGTGCTCGCGCTCGACGAGCAGCGTCTCGTTGATCCAGCCGCTGCCGTAGGGTCGTGACGAAAGCCAGCGCCCCGGCAGCGCGAACGCCTCCGCCACCTCGCGCCAGCGCGCCAGCGTGGCGGGATCGGGCTGCGCGAGCGACGGCTCGCCGCTACCCATGCACGGTCGTTGCGAAGGAGCCTTGCGTGTCCACGGTGTCGCTTCCGATGCTCCCGGTTCCGCGCGTGGCGCACAACATCCGCGTCGATGGCGAGCTGCACAAGGCCCCGTGGAAGCAGCTCGCGCCGCTCTGGCTGGTGCCGTCGCACGGTCGCGCGGCGCCGCGCGGATTCCAGTCGACGGCGCTCCGCGTCTGTCACGACGCCGAACGCCTTTTCGTCGCCTTCGCCTGCGAGGATGACGCGATCGTCGCGTCGCATGCGGGACGCAACGCGCCGATCTACCAGGAGGACGTGGTCGAAGCATTCCTCGCACCGGGCGCCGACCCGCGCCGTTACTTCGAATTGGAGACGAGCCCGCGCAACGCCTGGTTCGAGGCGCGCGTCGAGAGTCCCGACGGGCGCCGCGACACGATGCGCGTCGACCGCGACTGGGTCTGCGCCGGTTTCGAGCACGCCGTGCAAGTGCGGGAACGACGCGAGGGCGGCGGCGAGTCGTGGAGCGCCGAATGGGCGATCCCGTTCGCGTCGCTCGGCGTCGCTGCGCCGCGGACGGGCGATCGCTGGCGCGCCAACTTCTTTCGCATCGACCAGGCGCACGGCGGCGAGTACTCGGCGTGGTCGCCGACGCTCGTGGACCCGCCGGACTTCCATCGGCCCGACCGCTTCGGCGTGCTCGTGTTCGGGTAGCGGCGTCGTTGCCAGCCCGCGGCGGCGCAGGCGAGCTAGCCTCCCGGCATGCGCGACCCTCTCCCGCAGCGCCGCATCTTCTCGATTTCGGCGCTCGCCCTGGCGGCGGCCCTGCTCGTGCCGGGCGCGGCGCACGCAGCCGGCGCCGACGGCCGCTTCGAGCAGCGCCGCTCGACCCACTTCCTGTTGCGCGAGGACGTGGCGATCGACCAGCGCACGGGGCCGCTGGGCTCGAGGAACTTCGAACGCGACGTGCTCGCCGTCCTCGAAGGTGGGTACGACCTGCTCGACGACACGCTTGGGCTGCGGCCGCGCCGGCGCATCGAAGCGGAGGTGTACGACCCGGCGGTCTTCGACGCGAGTTTCGGCGCGCTGCTGCCCTTCCCTGCCGCCGGCTTCTATGGCGGCGTGATCCGCGTGCGCGGCGACGTGCGAGTGACCGAGCGGCTCGCCAACACCCTGCATCACGAACTCGTGCACGCGGCGCTCGATGCGGCCGCGCCGTCGCTCCGGTTGCCGGCGTGGCTCAACGAGGGCCTGGCCGAGTGGTTCGCCGCGCGCGCCGCGGGCCGACCGGCGCTGGGCCGCGGCCAACGCGCATTCCTCGCCGAGAGCGCCCACCACGGCGCGCTGTTGCCGCTCGAAGCGATCTCGCAGCCCAACCTCGTGCAGCTGGCCGCCGAGGACGCGCCCCTCGCGTACCTCCAGGCGGCGGCGCTCGTCGATCAAATCGCAGCTCGTGGCGGCGACCGCGCGCTGCGAGTGCTGCTCGCGCAGCTCTTCCGCAGCGGCGACCTCGACCGCGCGCTGCTGCGCGCGACCGGCCTCGACGCGCGCGGGCTCGAGGCGTCGATGCTCGCCGCGTTCGGGCTGCGGCGCTGAGCGCGCGCCCTCCCGCGTCCTCCCGCCGCGCCGACCTCGATGTGTTGCGCGTCTTCGCGGTGTACCTGCTCTTCGCGTTCCACTCCGCCAAGGTCTACGACCCGACTCCGTGGTACCACGTGTGGAGTCCGGACCTGATCCCCGGCATCCAGCGCTTCACCGGCTTCGTCCACCTCTGGCACATGCCGCTGCTGTTCCTGCTGGCGGGCTGGTCGCTGGTGGCGTCGGTGCGGACGCGGGGCGGCGGTGCCTTCGTGCGCGAGCGCTGGCAACGACTCGGGATCCCGCTGCTCTTCGGCTGCGTGGTGCTCTGCCCGGTGATCAAGTACCTGGAGCTGCGCAGCGGGGTGTCGATCGGGGCTCGCGGCGTCGGAGCGAGCGCGGCGCTGCAGGCCGCGCACGGCTCGCTGCAACTGCGGCCGTTGCCGGTGGCTGCGCCCTTCGACGAGTCGTTCCTCGCGTTCCTGCCGAGCTTCTACACCTCGCTCGATCGCTTCACGTGGTCGCACCTCTGGTTCGTGGTCTACCTGCTGGCCTTCACGCTGCTCTACTGGCCGCTGCTCCGCCGCGTGCTCGCGCGCGATGCGCGCCCCCTCACGCACACCGGTGTCTGGCCGTGGGCGCCGCTCGCTCCGCTCGTGCTCGGGGAGATCTGGCTCCGCCCCGACTGGCCCGGCGTGCAGAACCTGATCGGCGACTGGGCGAACTTCGCGAAGTACTCGCTCTATCTATGGGCGGGCGTCGCGATGGCCCGGCACCCCGAGGTGGAGGCCGGGGCCCACGCGCAGTGGCAGGCGGCGCTCGGCATTGGACTCGCGCTCGTGGCGGGGCTCCTCTGGATGGAGACCCACGGCGGCGCCACCGCGCTGCCGCCGCTCGCGGGCCGGATCGTGCGCTACGGCGTGGCGGCCGCTGCGGGCTGGTGTTTCGTCGTCGCGCTTCTCGGTGCGGCCGCGAGCCGGGTGCACCGCGGGGGTCCGCTACTCGAGTTCCTGTCGGAGTCGGCGATGCCCATCTACATCCTCCACCAGC
>JAGSPS010000288.1 GCA_018262315.1 Deltaproteobacteria bacterium
GAACGCGGACGGCGACTGGCCGCAGTGGTTCATGTTCTTCGAGCGCGAGCGGAACATCCGGCCCTGCGACTCGCACGGCGACATCGTCTTCTGGCCGGTACTCGCGCTCGCGCAGTATCTGCTCGCGTCCGACGACGCAACGTTTCTCGACGAGCTCGTGCCGTTCTTCCACGCGGAAGGCGACGCACACGCCGAGCACGCGACGATCTGGCAGCACGTGGAACGCGCACTGGGCGTCGTCGCCACACGCGTGATCCCGGGCACGCAGCTCGCGGCGTACGGCCACGGCGACTGGAACGACTCGCTCCAGCCGGTGGATCCTGCCATGCGCGAGCGGCTGTGCAGCGCATGGACCGTGACGCTCCAGGTGCAGACGCTGCGCACACTGGCCGCTGCATTGCGCCAGCTCGGACGCGGCGAGCACGCGCCTGCGCTGGAGGCAACGGCCGCGCAGGTTCGAGACGAGTTCCAACGGCTGCTGATCGAGGACGGCGTGCTCGCGGGCTTCACCTACTTCCGCGAGGACGGCGGCATCGATCGGTTGTTGCACCCGAGCGACGAGAGCACCGGAATCCACTTCCGCTTGCTGCCGATGATCCACGCGATCCTCTCCGACCTGTTCACGCCGGAGCAGGCGCGTGCGCACGTCGCGCTGATCCGCGAGCACCTGCTCGCACCTGATGGCGCGCGACTCTTCGATCGGCCGCCCCCGTACTACGGCGGTCTGCAGCGCCATTTCCAGCGCGCCGAGACCAGCACCTTCTTCGGGCGCGAGATCGGCATCATGTACACCCATGCGCACCTCCGCTACGCCGAGGCGATGGCGCACCAGGGCGACGCCGACGCACTCTTCCTCGCGCTGCGGCAGGTGAACCCGATCGGGCTGCGCGAGGCAGTCGCGCCGGCCCGCCCGCGCCAGCTCAACTGCTACACGTCGAGTTCCGACGCGTGTTTCACGGATCGCTACGACGCGGCGTCGCGCTACGACGCGCTGAAGGCCGGCGCGATCGAGGTGGAGGGTGGCTGGCGCGTCTACTCGAGCGGCGCCGGGATCGCGACCCAGTTGATCCACGGCGCGCTGCTCGGACTGCGCCGATCGCGGTCGCGTCTCGTGATCGATCCAGTGCTGCCGCGATCGCTCGACGGCTTGCGCGCCGCCATCGAAGTGGCCGGCATCCCCGTCGAGATCGCCTACGCGATTCGCGAGCACGGCCATGGCCCGACCGCGCTCACGCTGAACGGAGCGCCGCTGGATCTCGAGGTGGAGGAGAACCCATACCGCGCGGGCGGCGCGGTCGTGTCGATGGACGTGCTGCGCGAACGGCTCGTCGCGAGTGGCAATCTGCTCGTCGTGAAGCTGCGCTGAGGAAGAGGGGCAATGACGGTTCCGGCTCTGGATGACACCGAAGCAGGCGAAGTGCTCGACGCCTTCCAGGATCTATCGGGCTGGAGCGCGGTCGCGTCGGGGCAGGCGCAGCTCACGATCCGCCGGGACGACGGTCCGCACGGCAGCGCGATGCGCCTCGATTTCGACTTCCACGGCGGCGGTGGCTTCGTCGTCGCACGCAAGCTCTTCCAGCGGGCGATGCCGGCCAGCTGGGCGATGGGCTTCCAGATGCGCGGTGCGGCACCGGCCAACAAACTCGAACTCAAGCTCGCCGATCCGTCCGGACGTAATGTGTGGTGGTTCCATCGCGACGCGTTCGAGTTTCCCGCCGACTGGCGACCGCTGCGGATCCGCAGCCGCGAAGTCGAGTTCGCCTGGGGACCGGCCGGCGGAGGCGCGATGCGCGAACTCGGCGCGATCGAGATCGCGATCGCCGCCGGCCCGGGAGGCAAGGGCAGCGTCTGGCTCGCGGACCTGCGCTTCGAAGATCTCGAGCCGAAGGCGCCGCCCGAGGTGCGCGCGTCGAGCGCGCTGCTGGGACACGATCCGGCGTCGGTTCTCGACGGCTCGCCGCGGACGAGCTGGCGCAGCGAGCCGGCGCCCGGCCCGCAGTGGATCGCGCTCGACTTCCAGGCGGAGCGCGAATACGGCGGCCTCGTCGTCGACTGGGAGCCTCGCGGAGGCGCGCGCGCGTTCGAGATCCGGACCTCGAACGACGGCACGACGTGGACGCGTGCCTGGGCCGCAGCGCAGGCGGAAGGCGATCGCACTTACGTGTCGCTGCCAGGCGGCGGATCGCGCTTCGTCCGCCTCGACCTGATCGAGACGCAGGGCGGCGCCGGCTTCGGCATCAGCGAGATCGGCGTGCGGCCGAACGACTTCTCGCGCAGCCCCGACGAGTTCTTCCAGAGCGTCGCTGCCGAGCAGCGGCGCGGCCTCCACCCTCGCTGGCTCATTCGCGAACAGAGCTACTGGACGCCGATCGGCGTCGCGAGCGGATCGCCGTCGGCGCTGCTCAATGAAGAGGGGCTGCTGGAGGTCGATCGGGGCAGCTTCTCGCTCGAACCCTTCCTGTTCGCGGACGGACAGCTCGTCACCTGGGCCGACGCGGAGATCTCGCAGCAGCTGCAGGACGGCTCACTGCCGATTCCGTCCTCGCAGTGGCGCGCGAACGGCTTCGTTCTCACCACGACCGCGTTCGCAACGGCGGCGCCCGCTGGGCCGGTGCTGTACGTCCGCTACCGGATCGAGAATGCCCGCGACATCTCGCGCGCGGCGACTTTCTTCTGCGCGTTGCGCCCGTTCCAGGTCAACCCGCCGTGGCAAGCGTTCCGGGGATTGGGCGGCGCGTGCCCGATCAGCGAACTCCGCTGGCACGCCGGCGCAGTGTGGGTGGACGGGCGCAAGCCGGTAATCCCGCTCGAGCCGCCGGACGCCTTTGGCGCCGCAGCTTTCGAGCAGGGTGGCGTCGTGCGATTCCTCGAGCGCGGGGAAGTGCCGCCCCGGGATCAGGTGCGCGACGCGTTCCGTCACGCGTCGGGGGCGCTTCGCTTCGATCTCGAGCTCGCACCCGGAGCCGCGCATGAGTACTTCGTCGCCGCACCCTTCGGCGCGCACGACCCCGCACGCGCCGACTTCGCCGAGCTGCAACGGATCGGCGGCGCAGCGAACTTCGAGAGCGCCAGCTCGGCGTGGCGGGAAAAGCGCGGGCGGCTGGAGCTCCGCGTCGGCGCTGTCGCGCATCCCTGCGTGGACGCGCTGCGCACCGCGGCCGCTCACATCCTGATCAACCGCGATGGACCCGCGCTGCAACCCGGCCCGCGGCGCTACACGCGATCGTGGATCCGCGACGGCGCGACGATGAGTGCGGCGTTGCTCCGGATCGGCTGCGCGGACGAGGTCCGGGATTTCCTGCGCTGGTACGCCCCGTATCAGAAGGCCGACGGCAACGTGCCGTGCAGCGTCGATCGCGAGGGGCCCGACTGGCTTCCGGAGCACGACAGTCACGGCCAGCTGGCGTTCCTCGTGGCCGAGTACTTCCGCTTCACGCGCGATCGCGATCTCCTGGCGGAGCTATGGCCCGCGGTGCTGCGGGCGGTCGATTACATCGAGTCGCTGCGGAATCAGCGCCTCGGGCCCGAGTTCGCGTCGGGCGATCGCAAGGCGTGCTACGGCATCCTGCCCGAGTCGGTCAGCCACGAGGGTTACCTCGCGCAGCCGGTCCATGCCTACTGGGACGACTTCTGGGCGCTGCGCGGAATTGGCGACGCGGTGCACCTGGCGCGCGTGCTCGGCGACACCGCGCAGGAGCGACGCCTCAGCGAGCTGCGCGACGATCTGCGCGGCTGTCTGTACGCGTCGATCGACGCGACCATCGCGCAGCGCGGTCTCCCCTACGTGCCGGGCTCCGTCGAGTGGGCCGACTTCGACGTGACGGCCACCGCGACGGCACTCACGACCACCGATGCGGCCGAGACTCTTCCGCCCGCCGTACTGGCCTACACCTACGACGAGTATCTCCGCGGCTTCCGCAAGCGCCGCGACGGCACGCTCGACTGGAGCAACTACACGGCCTACGAGATCCGCAATCTCGGCGCGCTGGTGCGCCTGGGGCGCGTAAATGAGGCGCACGAGCTGCTCGACTTCTTCCTGGCCGATCGCCGCCCGCGCGCGTGGAATCAGTGGCCCGAGATTTCGTGGCGCGATCCGCGCAGCCCGGGTCATCTGGGCGACGTTCCGCACACGTGGATCGGCGCGGAGTGGGTGCTCGCGGTGCTCAGCCTGTTTGCGTACGAGCATCCGACGAACGGATCGCTGGTGCTGGCCGCGGGCGTTCCCGCCGCCTGGCTCGACGGCGGCGCGGCGATCGCAGTCGAGCAGCTTCCGACCTGGTACGGCCGCTTGTGGTACACCATGTCACGACAGGGCGAAGGAACCCTGCAAGTCGCGTTCTCCGGTGACCTCGAGACGCCGCCCGGCGGCATCGTC
>JAGSPS010000289.1 GCA_018262315.1 Deltaproteobacteria bacterium
AGCCGCCGCACCAGGCGTTGTGCTCGCTGTTGCTGCGCCGTCCCTTCGAGCGCGCGACGCGCGAACTCGCGTGGCCCGCCGTCGGGCTCGCGCACCCCGACACGCCGCTGCTCGACCTGCTCGCCTTCGTGCTCGGCGAAGGCGAGAGCTGCCGGCTGGTGCGCCGCGTGAAGGAGCGCGACGGCGCCGTCGATGGCATCGACTGCTCCTGCTACACGCCGCTCGACGCGGGGCTGTTCGGGGTTTCGGCCGATCTCGACGCCGAGCGCCTCCCGACCGCGCTCGAAGCGATCGCGCGCGAGATCGACTGGGTGCGGCGCGAAGCGGTCGCCCCGGACGAACTCGACAAGGCGCGCGTGAACTTTCTCGCCAGTGAGCACTTCGAGCGAGAGAGCGTCGCCGGCCAGGCCCGCAAACTCGGCTCCTTCCAGGTGCTGGCGGGCGATCCCGACCAGGAGCGCGTCTATCTCGAAGCGGTGCGCAGCGCGACCGCCGACGATCTGTTGCGCGTCGCACGGCGCTACCTCGTTCCCGAACGGCTGACGGTCGCCGCCGTGCTGCCCGAAGCGTCGGCGCCCGACCTCGACGACAAAGCGGTCGCAGAGGCGCTCGCGCGCGGTCACGAGCGCGTCGCGATGGTGGCGATGCCGCCGCTGCGCATGGCCGCCGCCAGCGCCGCCGTGCATCCGGTCGCGCAGTCGCGCGCGCGGTCGACAGCGTCCGGTGTCCCCGAGATCGTGAGCTATCGGCTGCCGAACGGCGCGTCGCTCCACGTCGAGCCGCGGCGCGAAGTGCCGGTGGTGGCGCTGCGCGCGGCGCTGCTCGGCGGCCTGCTCGTCGAGGACGAGCGCAGCGCGGGCCTCACCCACTTCCTCACCTCGATGTGGATGCGCGGCACGCGCGCGCGGGGCAACGCCGACCTGGCCCACGCGATCGAGTCGATCGCCGCGGAGCTGAGTCCGTTCGCGGGGCGCAACAGCTTCGGTCTCGGCCTCGAGGCGCTCTCCGAACGGCTGTCCCCGGCGCTCGATCTATTCGCCGAGGTGTTGCTCGAACCGGCCTTCGCCCCTGACGAACTCGAACGCGAGCGAAAGGACACGCTCGCCGCGCTGGCGCGCCGCGAGGACCGCCTCGGCGCGCTCGTCTTCGAGCTGTTCGCGCAGACCCAGTGGCGCACGCATCCGTATCGCCTGCCGATCCTCGGCAGTGTCGAGACGGTCACGTCGTTCACGCGCGAAGACCTGCTCGCACACCATGCACGCTGGCTGCGCGCCGGGAACCTGGCGCTCGCGGTGAGCGGCGACGTCGACCCCGACAGCGTGGCCGACGCGATCGCGCACCGGCTCGCCCCTCTCGATCCCGGCGACTTCGCCTGGTCCGAGCCGGCCGACGAGCCGGCGCCGCGTGAAGTGCGCGAAGTCGAGTTGCGCAAGGACCGCGCCCAGGCGCACCTGGTGATGGGCTTCCGCGGCCTCACGCTGCACGACCCGGATCGCTTCGCGCTCGAAGTGATCGCGCAGCTGCTGGCGGGTCAGGGCGGCCGCCTCTTCCTGGAACTGCGCGACCGCCGCGGCCTCGCCTACGCGGTGAGCGCGATGAACGTAGAGGGGCTCGCACCGGGGCTCTTCGCCGTCTACGTCGCCACGGCGCCCGAGAAACTCGGCGAGGCGAAGCACGCGATCTTCGCCGAGCTGCGCACCCTGCTCGATTCGCCGCCCCCCAACGATGAACTGGAACGCGCGCGGCGCTACCTCACCGGCAACTTCGAGATCGACCGGCAGCGCGCCGCCGCGCGCGCCGCGCACATGGCCGCCGACGCCCGCTACGGCCTCGGCCCCGACGCGCAGCGCCACTACGCGGAGCAGGTGGATGCCGTGGACCGCGAAGCTGTGCTGCGCGTCGCGCGCCGCGTCGTCGACCTCGACGCCTACACCCTGGCAGTGATTCGCCCGTAGCGGCGCCCCCCAGCAGGGGTGCCCCCCGCAGGGGTGCCGGGCGTCAAGTTATTCGGGCGTCAAGTTGTTCCGGCTGTCGGCGGATCGGGCTACTTGCGGCTGGCCTTCTTGATCACCACCGGCTCGACCGGGGCGTCCTGCGCGCCGCGCTTGACCGCGGCGATCTTGTCCGCGACGTCCATCCCCGACGTGACCTTGGCGAACACCGCGTAGCCGAAGTCGCGACCGCCGTGGTTCAGGAAACCGTTGTCGGCCACGTTGATGAAGAACTGCGAGGTGGCGCTGTTGACGTCGTTGGTGCGCGCCATGGCGACCGTGCCGCGCTGGTTGGTGAGACCGTTGTCGGCTTCGTTCTTGATCGGAGCGCGCGTCGCCTTCTGCTTCATCGACGCATCGAAACCGCCGCCCTGGATCATGAAGCCTGGAATCACGCGGTGGAAGAGCGTGCCGTCGTAATGGCCGGCGTCCACGTAGGCGAGGAAGTTCTCCACGGAAACGGGCGCCTTCTCGGCGTCGAGTTCGAGTTCGATCGTGCCGAGCGAGGTTTCGAGCACCACCACGGGATGCCCTCCTTTCGTTGTAGACGGTTTGGTTTCGGCGCACGCCGCCGGTTGCGCAACGGCGAGGAGTGCGAGCATGAGGGGAAGCGACAGAACGGTGCGCAGAGTCACGCGATCCTCCCATTCCGATGAGTGCAATATCAATGCGGGCCATACCCGTTGGATTCTCGGGCGGCGCAGGCTACCCGCCGGCTGCGCGCTCTGCCAAGTGCCCGGTAGACTGCGCCGCGCGAGGGGGACGCAGGATGGGGGGGCGACGGCTCGCTGCCGCGATCGCGGCCGTGCTCGCGCTCGGGACCGGCGCTTCCGAGCCCGGTGCGGGCGTCGGCGCGGCCGCACGACCGCTCACGGCCGAGGTCGGCGTCGAGTGGGCGGTCGGCACGCACGACGGCGCTTCGCAGAAGCTCGAGCTGCGCATCGAACCCACGCTGAAGCTCGACCTGCCCGGGAACTTCCAGCTCGGCGCGATCGGCCGGCTGCGCGGCGACGCCTTCGATCGCCTCGAACCCGGTGCGCCGCGCGAACTCGACGTCGCGCCCTACACGCGTCCCGTGGATTTCGGCGATCGCGTCGCGATCGAGCTGCGCGAGCTGTACGTGCAGGGCAAGCTCGGCCCGGCGTGGCTGCGCGCCGGCAAGCAGCAGGTGGTGTGGGGTCAGGCGGACGGACTCAAGGTGCTCGACGTCGTCGATCCGCAGGACTTCCGCGAGTTCATCCTGCCGAACTTCGAAGACTCGCGGATTCCGCTCTGGACGCTGAATGGCGAGATCCCGATCGGTCCCACGCAGCTCCAACTGCTCTGGATCCCCGATCCGAGCGCGCACCATCTGCCGCCGCAGGACGGCACCTTCGCGTTCACGACGCCGCGCTTCTTCGGTGTGCCGCCGCCGCCCGGTGTTGCGGTCGACTTGCGCAACCCGGATCTCCCCGACATCGCGCTACAGAACTCGGACGCCGGAGCGCGTTTGACCGCGTTCTGGCACGGATTCGATCTGAGCGCGAACGCGCTCTGGCACTGGGACGACATTCCGATCCCGTACCGCAGCATCGATCTCAGCGGCGCAGTCCCGACCGTCGTCGTCGAACCGGGCTACCGGCGCACGGCGGTGCTCGGCGGCAGCGCGAGCAATGCGTTCGGAAACCTGACGGTGCGCGCCGAGGCGGCCTACACCACGCGGCGCTTCCTGCCCGTCGACGATCCGAGCGATCGCGATGGCGTCGCCCAGACCGGAGAGTTCGGCGCCGTCCTCGGCTTCGACTGGTACGGCATCCCCGAGGTGCTCGGCTTCGAGTGGGGAATCTAGAGTCGCACCGGCAGCTCGAGATACTCGCGATAGATGAAGTCGCGGTGTTCGAGCAGACGGGGATCGATCGCTTCGCGCACGATCGGATCGCGCACCCGGTACGCGGCGCGCGTGTCGGGACGCATCGGGCACAGCTCCGGCGGCAGCGGTTCGATCATCGCGGCGAAGCTGGCCCACCAGACGTCGAGCGCGCTGAGCGCGTCGCCGACCAGATGCCGCCGGCCGCGTTCACGCTGCGCCGCGAGTTGGGCCGCGAACGCGCGCAGGATCGCGGCGACCCGCGACGGCGCGGCTTCCGCGATCGCCGCGTCGTAGCCGTAGCGGGTGACGAGATAGTTCGTGATCGGCAGCTCCGGCGCGGCCTGCTTCAGTTGGTGCACGAGCATCAGGCGCCGGCACCAGCCGAGACCGAGTTCACCGCAGAGTTCGCGGCCGAGCCCGAAGACGAGCGCGCGCTCCTCGACCGCGTCGGGAATCAATCGCGGCGCGGGCGCAATGCGCTCGGCGAGCAGCGCGATCTCGCTCCAGCCATCGCGCGGCTTCTCGTCGTTCCAGATCGCGATCGGCGCGTCATCGCGACCGGTCCACGCGCGCAGCGCTTCGTTGTCGCCGCCGGGAAGCTGCGCGACGCGCGCGAACGGGATTCCCTTGGCGTGGAAGAGGCCCTTCGCAGCCTCGCCCCACGGACCGGGAACGCCCGCGCTGAGCACGAGCCGCAGGCCCGGCAGGTCGCACGCGCTCGCGACGTCGATCCAGTCGTCGCCGCTCACGCTCAGTAACCGACCGCGAGACCGTCGGTGCGCGGGTCGGTCGCGCCGAGGTGCCAGCCGGTCTTCGGGTCGATCACGATCACCTGGGCGCTCGACCAGTTGCGTTCCGCCACCTTCACGCGGTGACCGCGGCGGCGCAGCGCGTCCTGCACGTCGGCGGGCACGCCCGCTTCGATCGACAGCTCGTCGGGCGCCCACTGCTGATGGAAGCGCGGCGCGGCGATCGCCTCGGACGCGTCCATGCCGAAGTCGATCGTGTTGAGCAGCGCGAGCAACACGGTGCTGATGATGCGCGGACCGCCGGGGCTCCCAGCCACCATCCGCAGCTTGCCGTTCTCCAGCACCAGCGTCGGCGTCATGCTGGAGAGCGGCCGCTTGCCGGGCGCCACGGCATTGGTGCCGTGCACGTCGACGAGCCCGAAGGCGTTCGGCTGGTTCGGCGCCACCGAGAAATCGTCCATCTCGTCGTTCAACACGATGCCGGTGCCGGGCACCGTGATGCCCGAGCCGAACAGCAGGTTCACGGTCTGCGTGGTCGCGACGGCGTTGCCCGCGGCGTCGGTGACGGAGAAATGCGTCGTGCTGCCTCCCTGACGATCGGAAGGACCAGGCGCTTCGCGCCCGGTGTCATGATCTGGCAGCGGCAACTCGCCGAGCCCGGGACCGGCGACGCGGATCGCGACCTCGTCGCGATCCCAGGTCCACGGCGCGCGGTGCCACCGAGACGGCAGCATGCGTGCGCGCAGTTTCGCCGCGTAGTCCTTCGCCACGAGCTGCGCGGTCGGCACCGTGACGAAATCGGGATCGCCGAGATACGCGGCGCGATCGGCGAAGGCGAGCTTCATCGACTCCGCGATGCGGTGGATCGACGCCGACGAGCCCGCTCCGAGTGGTCGCAGCTCGAAGCCCTCCAGGATGTTGAGCATCTCGACGAGCGCGACGCCACCCGAGGACGGCGGCGGGAACGACAGCACCTCGAGCCCACGGTAGTTGCCGCGCACGGGTTCGCGCAGGATCGGCCTGTAGCTCGCGAGGTCGCTGGCCGCGAGCACGCCACCACGGCGCTGCACGTCGGCCGCGATCGCGCGCCCGATGCGGCCGCGGAAGAACACGTCCGGTCCCTCGCGCGCGATCGCACGCAGTGTCGCGGCGAGTTGCGGTTGCACGAGCTTCCAGCCCGGCGCGATCGGCAGACCGGCCGGCGGGAGCTGGATCGCGGCAGTTTCGGGAAAGCGCTCGGCGAGGCCCGTCGCCTTCCACGCCTCGAGCACGCGCACATGACGCAGCGAGATCGGGAAACCGCCCGCAGCGAGTTCGATCGCCGGCGCCATTACTTCGGCGAGCGACTTCGTTCCGTAGCGTTCGAGCGCGAGCGCGAGGCCGGCCAACAGACTGGGCGTGGCGACGGCGAGCGGCCCCGTGCGCGACGCGTCGTTTGCGACGCCGTCCGCGACGAACATGTCGCGGCTCGCACCGGCGGGCGCCGTCTCGCGCGCGTCGAGCGCAATCACCTCGCCGCTCGCGAGCCGGATCAGCAGAAAGCCGCCGCCGCCGAGGCCCGAGTGGTACGGCTCGGTCACGCCGAGCGCGAACGACGTCGCAACCGCCGCGTCGATCGCGTTGCCGCCCGCCTGCAACATCGCGAGGCCCGCCTGCGCCGCATTGCGTTCGGCGGCCACCACCATGCCGTGCAGGCCGACGACAGGAGCCGGCGCCGCTGCGCGCGCCGCGAATGAACTCGAAAGCCACGCTGCGGCGACGAGAATCAGTGCGAGAGCGCGACCGGTCGGACGCATCGAGGCCGACCCTATCACATCGCCCCGAGCGATCTCCCGCCAGGAGATTGCGGCGAGCGCCCCGCCCCATTCGTGCCTTCCGCCGCTACCTTGCGCGCCGTGCGTCGCATCCTGCTCACCACCGCGCTCCTCGTCATCGCCATCATCGCCGGCCTGCCGCTGCTGGTCCGCGCTCCGGACCTTTCGGCGCTGCCGCAGCGCGAGCGCGCCATCGGCATTGGCGCGGACGTCGAGTTGAACGTCTCGGAACTCGGCAGCGGATCGCCCGTCGTGCTGGTCCACGGACTGCCGTCGAACATCGGCGACTGGGCGGAGGTTCCCGCGCGGCTCGCCGCGCTCGGCCATCACGTGATCGTGTACGACCGCGCCGGCTACGGCTGGTCGAGCCGACCGCCCGTCGCGGGCGACGCCTACACGCTCGGCTCCAACGCGCGCGAGCTCGGCGCCCTGCTCGATCAACTCGGCATCCCGCGCGCGGCGCTGGTGGGCTGGTCGTACGGCGGCGGGATCGTACAGCGCTTCGCGCTCGAGCATCCGCGGCGCGTGAGCCAGTTGGTGCTGCTCGGATCAGTCGGGCCGGCGATCCCGGACGCTCCGGATGATTTCATCGGGCGACTCGGCCGCTCGCCGATCGGGCCCGCGCTGTTCCGCTACGTGACGTCGGTGCCGCCGCTCGGTCGCGCCGTGCTCGCAGGCGCACTCGCCGACGTTTTTTCGGGCGCCGCGCAGATCCCGCCCGGCTTCCTCGACCGCAGCGCGGCGCAGATGGCGCTGCCCGGCACCGTCGACTCGTGGCTCGCCGAGGAGCGCAACGGCGGCTACGCGAAGCTGCGTCCCGAGGCGATCGCGACGCCGACGCTCGTCCTGCACGGCGACGACGATCGCGCCGTACGAAGGACGGTCGCCGAGGATCTCGCGCGGCGTCTGCCGCATGGAAAGCTCGTCTGGGTCGAAGGGGGGAGCCACATGCTGCCGGTCACGCATCCCGATCTGGTCGCGACGCGCATCCACGAGTGGATGACACAGCCGTGAAGAGCGCCACGCGGCGCGCCTCGCTGGCGGTCCTGTTCGCGGCGCTGCTCGCGTGCGGCCGCGACGAAGCCGGAGCGCCGCAGCGGGCGGAACCGCCCGAGCCCGCGCTCGACACGCTGCCCGTCGCGGTACTGCGCGTGCGCGATCGCGGCGAGATCCGGATCGCGCTGCGCCCCGACGCGGCGCCCCAGACGGTCGCAAACTTCGAGAAGCTGGCCGCCGAGAACTTCTACGAGGGCATCCTCTTCCACCGCGTGATTCCCGAGTTCATGATCCAGGCCGGCGACCCACTGTCGAAGGATCGCGACCCGCGCAACGACGGCATGGGCGGACCGGGTTACAAGATTCCCGATGAGATCAATGGGATCCACCATCGCCGCGGCATCGTGTCGATGGCGAACGCCGGGCCCAATACGGGCGGCAGCCAGTTCTTCATCCTGGTCGGCGAGGCGCC
>JAGSPS010000069.1 GCA_018262315.1 Deltaproteobacteria bacterium
GCCCGGTGATCTACCGGAGCTACCCGCTCGAGCGGGCCGCCGAGGCGCTCGCGGCGCTGGGCTCGCGCAAGACGCACGGGAAGGTGGTGCTCGCGCCGTGAGCGATCGCCCGCTCTGGCAGCCGTCGCCCGAGCGCGCCGCGGCGACGCAGCTCCATGCGTTCCGGCTCGCCGTCGAGCGACGCTTCGCCACTTCGCTTCCCGACTACCCCGCGCTCCACGCCTGGTCGATCGCGCAGCGCGCCGAATTCTGGTCCGCGCTCTGGGACTTCTGCGGCGTCGTCGGCGAGCGCGGCGAACGCGTCGTCGAAGACGCGGACCGCATGCCCGGTGCGCGCTGGTTTCCCGACGCGCGCCTCAACTTCGCCGAGAACCTGCTGCGGCGGCGCGACGGGACGCCCGCGCTGATCGCGCGCGACGAGCGCGGCGGGCGGCGCACGCTCACCTGGGCGGCGCTGCACGACGAGGTGTCGCGCGTCGCGCAGGCGCTGCGGGCGCTGGGCGTGCGCCCCGGCGATCGCGTCGCGGGCTATCTGCCGAATGGCATCGAGGCGATCGTCGCAATGCTCGCGGCGGCGAGTCTTGGTGCGATCTGGTCGTCGTGCTCGCCGGACTTCGGCGTGCAGGGCGTCGTCGACCGCTTCGGCCAGATCGAGCCGCGCGTGCTCTTCGCCTGCGACGGCTACGCGTACGGCGGCAAGACCCACGACGTGCGCGAGCGCGTCGCCGCGGTGCTCGCGTCGCTCCCGTCCGTCCAACGCTGCGTGGTGACGGGGAACCTCGCGGCGCGACCGGCGCTCGCGGGCCTGCGCGACGCGACGAGCTGGAACGAGTTCACCGGCCGCTTCGCGCCGGAGCCGCTCGCGTTCGAGCGGCTGCCCTTCGATCACCCGCTCTACATCCTCTACTCCTCCGGCACGACCGGCGCGCCCAAGTGCATCGTGCACGGCGCCGGCGGCACGCTGCTCCAGCATTTGAAGGAGCAGCGGCTACACACCGATCTGCGCGCCGGCGACCGCTTCTTCTACTACACGACGACCGGCTGGATGATGTGGAACTGGCTCGCCTCGGGGCTCGCGAGCGAAGCGACGCTCGTGCTCTTCGACGGCTCGCCGTTCCAGCCCGGCCCCGAAGCGCTCTTCGACCTCGCGGCGGAAGAGCAGGTCGCCGTCCTCGGCGTCTCGGCGAAGTTCCTCGATTCCGTGCGCAAGTCCGCGCTGCGTCCGATCGAGACCCACGACCTCTCGCGCGTGCGCGCGATCCTCTCGACCGGCTCGCCGCTGGCGCCCGAGAGCTTCGAGTTCGTCTACGACGCCATTGCGCGCGACGTGCAGCTCGCCTCGATCTCTGGCGGCACCGACATCGTCTCGTGTTTCCTGTGCGGCGATCCCAGCGGCGCGGTGTGGCGCGGTGAATGCCAGCGCCCGGGCCTCGGCATGGCGGTGGACGTGTTCGACGACGCGGGCCAGCCGGTGCGCGAGGGTGCCGGCGAGCTGGTCTGCACCAAGCCGTTCCCGTCGATGCCCGTCGGCTTCTGGAACGACGCGGACGGCACGCGCTACCGCGCGGCGTACTTCGAGCGCTTCCCGGGCGTCTGGCACCACGGCGACTTCGTCGAGTGGACGGCGCATGGCGGCATGGTGATCCACGGTCGCAGCGACGCGACGTTGAACCCGGGCGGCGTGCGGATCGGCACCGCCGAGATCTACCGCCAGGTGGAGCAGCAGGGCGAAGTGGTCGAAGCGATCGTGATCGGCCAGCCGTGGCAGAACGACGTACGCGTCGTACTCTTCGTTCGGCTGCGCGAAGGACTCGTGCTCGACGACGCGCTGCGCGAGAAGATCAAGCAGCGCATCCGCGCAAACACCACGCCGCGGCACGTGCCCGCGGTGATCGCGCAGGTCGCCGACATCCCGCGCACCAGGAGCGGCAAGATCGTGGAGCTTGCGGTGCGCGACGTCGTAGCGGGCAGTGAGGTAAAGAACCGCGAAGCACTAGCGAACCCCGAAGCGCTCGAGCTCTTCCGCAACCGCACCGAACTAGCGACCTAGTGTTGACTTGGGGACGTTCCTGAAGTCAACAAAGGAAACGCGACCAGGAACGTCCCCAGGTCATCATGAAGCTCTACGACTTCCCGCTCGCGCCGAATCCCCGGAAGCTGCGCGTCTACCTCGCAGAGAAGGGCATCGAGATCCCGAAGGTGATGGTGAACATCACCCGGGGCGCACAACACACACCGGGGTTCCTGGCGAAAAACCCGATGGGTGGGCTGCCCGTGCTGGAACTCGACGACGGCAGTTGCCTGCGCGAGTCGCTCGCGATCATCGAATACCTCGAGGAGCTGCACCCCGAGCCGCCGATGATCGGCAGGACGCCGCTCGAGCGCGCCCGCGTGCGCGCGCTCGAACGCAGCGCAGACGTCGGCCTGCTGATGGGCGTCGCGCGGGTGTTTCACGCGACGCACGCGGTGCTGCCCGGTCGCGTGCCCGACGCGGCGCTCGCCGCGCGCTTCCGCAAGGATCTCGACAAGCCCGCGAACTATCTCGACGGACTCCTCGCCGACGGCCGTCCCTTCGCCGCGGGGGAACACGTCACGATCGCGGACTGCACGCTCTTCGCGGCGATGGAGTTCGAGCGCACCGGCAATCTCGACATCGCGTGGCCCGCACACCTCGCGCGCTGGTACGAGTGCTTCCGCACCCGCCCGAGCGCGTCGGCGTGAAGCGCGGTTGAAGCGAGCCACCTCGCTTGCCTCTTGCCAGCGATCGCGGCACCTTGGCGCTGCCCCATGGTCCCCGGTGAGACCTCCATGAGTTATCTCGTCGAGATCGAGCGGGAGGACGACGGCCGCTGGATCGCGGAAGTCGTCGAACTCCCCGGCGTTCTGGCCTACGGAAGGAACGCCGACGAAGCGCTCGCGAATGCACAGGCTCTCGCGCTGCGCGTGCTCGCGGACCGCTTGGAACACGGCGAAGTGCCACGCGGACCGCTTTCACTCACCTTCGAGACTTCGATCGGATCGTGAGCCGCTGGCCCGCCTCGCGGGCCTCGCGCGTTCTGGCTGCTCTCCATCGCATCGGATGGAGCACGAAACGCGTGCGCGGCTCACATCGCATTCTCGAACGAACCGGCTGGCCCGAGTTCGTGTGGTCGTTTCACGATCGAGAGGAGATCGGTCCCCGCATGCTCGCGCGCATCGCCCGGAGTACCGGACTCGCACCCAGCGATCTCTAGCCCGCGCGCCTCTGCCTTCCCAACAGCTTGACAGGCCAATAACTTGACGCCCGGCACGGCTAACGCGCGAGCAGCGCGGCGCGGTCGATCTCGAGTTTGTCGCCGCCGCGTAGGCCGAGGGGGCGCAGGCGGCCGCCGGCGGTCTCGATTGCGTAGAGCGCGGGCAGGCCGCTCGGGTAGGGGCGCAGGCGCGACTCGTAGGCAACGGCCGATTCGTCGGCTCCGCGCGGCGGCTCGGGCTGCATTTCGTGGATCGCGATGACGCGGCCGGCGGCGTCGAGGAACGCGATGTCGATCGGGATCGGGCAGTCGCGCATCACGAACGCGGTTGCTCGCGGGGAGGGAAAGACGAAGAGCATGCCGCCGCGCGGGTCGATGTGGGTGCGGCCGCCGAGGCCGCGGAACTGCGTGGCGGGATCGCGCGCCACTTCGAGCGTGAAGCGCTCGCCGCCGATCGTCACGCCGGCCGTCGGCAGCCGGGGCGCGAGCGGTTGCGCCAGCGCTGCGAGCGCTGCGAGAGCAGCGGGGATCGCCAGCGCGGCGGCTCGCTGTGCGCGCATCACGCGACCTCGTTGCGCAGCGCAGCGCCGCGCCCGAAGCGCGCGAGGTTGCCGAGGAAGATCTCCGCGGCGCGAACCTGATTGCCGGGCGAGTCACCCGAGTTGTGCGGCGTCACGATCACGTTCGGCAAGCTCCAGAGCGGACTCTCGGGCGGCAGCGGTTCCACCTCGAAGACGTCGAGGCCGGCGCCGCCGAGCTGGCCACTCTGCAACGCGGCGACGAGCGCAGCCTCGTCGACGACCGCGCCGCGACCGACGTTCACGAGCCAGGCGCCGCGTTTCAGCAACGCGACGCGGCGTGCGTCGAGCAGGTGGCGCGTGTCGTCGCTGAGCGGCAGCGCCAACACCAACGCGTCGGCGCGAGGAAGCAGCGCGTCGAGTCGCGCGATCGGCCAGGTCTCGCAGGGCTCATCGCCGCGCGGCGAACGCCGCACGGCGACGACGCGCATCGAGAGCGCCGCGCCGAGTCGCGCGACTTCGAGACCGATCGGCCCTAGGCCGACGACGCCGAGCGTCAGGTCCTGGAGATCGACGACCTGGTGCGGCTCCCAGGCGTGCCGCTTCTGCGCGTCCTGCCATCGCGCGAAGTCGCGCGAGAGCGCCAACAGGTAGAGCAGGACCGTCTGCGCGATCGGCACCGCGTTCGCGCCCGACGAGGTGGTGAGCCGCACGCCGCGCGCGCGCAGCGCCTGGAACCACGGATTGTCGACGCCGGCGCTGAAGGTGTGCAGCCAGCGGAGCTGCTTCGCGTCGCGCAGCGCGAGCACGAACTCGCGCACGCGCTCCGGGAAGAGGTCGCCGGAAAAGAAGGCGATCTCGACGCGGCTCGGGTCGCCTTCGCAACCGTCGGGCCGCAGCACCACGCGCGCAACGCCGGGCGCCGCGGCATCGAGCGCCGCGCGGTAGTGGTCCTCGACCTGGTCCGATACGAGCAGCGCGCCACTCATCGCGGATCGAGGATTGCGCAGCCACACGGCCGTCGCTCGCCGCGCTACGTGTTGTGGCTGCTCACCTTCTTCGTGGCCGGTGCGCGCGGGGCGATTTCCGCCTCGAGAATCTCCCAGCCGCCGCCGATCTCGGCGAGCGCCCCGTCGATCGCATCCTCGCGAGAAGCGGCCACGATCGCGACGGCGCGTGTCCGGTTCCCGTCGCCGTCCTTGACGCGCAGCCGCCACCAGAGTTCCGCCGGAGACGGAGGCGAAAGAGGCGGCGGCGGGGCGGTCACCTGCGCCGGAGCTTCGGTCGCGGTGGGGGTCGCGGCGGCCCTGGGCGTCCGCGCTGCGTGTCGCCCCACGAGCGCCTCGTATTCCGAGCACGGGTGGGAGAGCATCATGCCGACCACGAAACCGCTCCGGGTTCGCGTCGTGCGCCAGGCGATCGCCTGGAACTGGATGTTGGGCTCGATCAGCAGCTCCACCTCGTCGCCCTGCGCGAAATCGCGCGTGGTTCGGACCGAGAGGCCGGAGCTGGAGAGATCGAGCACGCTGGCGTCGTGACGCGCCGTGCCGCGCCCCAGCACGCAGCGCAGCTGGCAGCGATACCGGATGGCTCCCCGCCTGTCGCGCATCCGGGCCCTCCCCTCCGACACCGCCACGTATCGGACGACCGGGAGATGGCTTTACACCATCTCGGATCAGCCCGACCGGGTGAGGCGCTTCATCCCACACCTGCCCTCCAGCTCGAGACGCCTCCAGGTCAGCCCGCCCCGGGCTCCTGCTTTTCCTTCTGCTCGGCGACGTGCTTCTGGATCTCCCGGTTGATGGCGTTTCCCATGGCGCCGATGAAGCTCGGCCGGTTCGCGGCCGCCCATTGCATGCTCGCGTCGCGATTCACGTTGAGCTGCTGGAAGCGCGGCGTGGCGTAGCGCGCGAAGAGCTCGTAGCTGCGCCGGGTCTCCGCCCAGTCCGCCCAGTTGTGCGCCATCTGGAGGAAACAGCCGAAGCCCCCCGACTGCTTTTCGAGTCGCTCGAGCTGCGCGATCGCGTCGTCGGGGTCGCCGATCACCGCCAGGCCCGAAGCGACCAGCGCGTCGATTGCGTTGTCGATCGAGCCGGCCGGCGCGAGCGGCAGCGCCGCCACTTCCTGGAAGTAGCGCAGCCAATCCGCGAGCCCGAAGCGCACGTTCTCGCGCGCCTTCTCTCGGGTCTCCGCAATGTGCATCGGCCCGACCAGTCGCCACGCGCTGCGCTGCGCTGCGTGACCGTGCTCGGCGGCCTTGTCGGCGCAGATCTTCCAGTTCATCGCGAGTGCGTTGAAGCCGCCCGTCGAGGTGGCGCCGATCGAGAGCAGACCGATGCCGTGCTTGCCCGCCGCGCGCGCGCCCGCCGGCGACACCTGCGACGCCACGCAGATCTCGATGTGCGGGCGCGTGAACGGCGCGAGCTGCAGACGCGCATCGCGCAGCTCGAACCAGTCGCTCTCGTGTGTGACCGTCTCGCCGCGTAGCAGCGGCACGAGTACCCCGATCGCTTCGTCCATCCTGTCGCGCTGCTTCCCCACGTCGATACCCATCATGAACGCGTCGCTCGGCAGCGCGCCGGGACCGACGCCGAACATCGCTCGCCCGCGCGTCTGGTGATCGAGTTGGTTGATGCGATCGGCGAGCATCAGCGGGTGGTGATACGGCAGCGACGAAACGCCGGTACCGAGCTTGATGTGGCGCGTGCGCTCGGCCGCCGCGGCGATGAAGAGTTCCGGCGAGGCGATGATCTCGTAGCCCGCCGAGTGGTGTTCGCCGATCCAGGCCTCGTCGTAACCGAGTTGATCGAGCCACTCGACCAGCTCGAAGTCGCGGCGCAACGCGAGATCGGGGTTCTCGCGGGTCGGATGAAACGGCGCGATGAAGATCCCGAATCGCATGCCAGGGACGAACGGTGCGGCCACGGCGAACTCCTCTTTGGCTCGGCCAGGCGGGGCTCGGCGAGCGGGCCGCAGCGTAGCTGCAACGCTGCGCAGCATCGAACATGGCCCGCGCAACTGCACCGCAGCTGCGCGCGCGTTGCCGATCGAGCGCAGTGCGCGCCACCCAATTGGGATCGCGGGCCACGCACGAACAGGGAACCCGGCACGCCGCCGCGGGAGTTCGTTCGATGCTGTCTCCGATTCGCAGCCCCCGTCTGAACCTGTTCGTCGCGAGCGGCGACACGCGCCGTTATCTGCCGCGGCCTGCGACGGAAGAGGTGCTCGCGCGGCTCGAACAGAGAGTCGTCGTGGACCGCGCCGAAGCGACGCTGCTCATCGGGCCGCCCGGCATCGGCAAGTCGATGTTGCTGCGCGTGCTCGCCCAGCGCGTTCGGCGCACACTGCGCAGCGTGACGCTCGGCGCGGGCGACATCGATGCACCGACGTTTTGTTCCTTCGTGCTCGATCAGCTCCACCGCGACGCGAGTGACGACCCCGAGCAGGCCATCCTGCTGCTCGCCGCGAACTTCTCTGCCATGCGCTCCGCGCTGGTGATCGCGATCGACGCCGCCGAGCGCTTGCCGCTCGCGACGGCCGGACGCCTCGGCGCGCTCGCGATGGCCGCGGGCGGCGGCTTGCGCATCGTCGCTGCGGCGCCCGAACCGGCGGCGGAACTCGCGCGCGCACTCGGCTGCGACGCGGAGCCGGTCGCGCTGCGCACGCCGATGACGCTGCACGAGACGCAGGCGCACCTGCAAGCGGCGCTCGCCGCGGCGCATGCGCCGCCTGAGGTGCGCGAGCTCTTCCACGGGCTCGATGCGGCGCAGATCTTCCGCGACTCGAAAGGCATCCCGAGCGAAGCGAATGCGCTCGCAGCGGAGCGGCTGGCGGCGGCGGTGGCCGAGGGCGCCGTAGCAGAACCCGGTCGCGCGGAGTGGGGGCGCGCCAAGGCGGCGAAACGGCGGCCGATCATTTCGCTCTGAGTACTCCGATCACTCCGCGAAGAACTCCGCGAGCAGCTTGGCGATGCGCTCCGGCTCCTCCTGCACCACCCAGTGCGTGCCGCTGCCGAGTTCCACGAGACGCGCGTCGTCGCAGAGCGGGACGCTCGCGCGTGTCAGATCGGCGGCGATGAAGGCGTCGCTCGAGGCGCGCAGCAGCAGCGTCGGCGTCTGCACGCGGCGATCGGTCGTCGCGTCGCTGCGCTCGCTGCGGAACGCGGCGCGATACCAGTTCACCATCGTGCCGAAGGCGCCGTCACGATCCCACGCCGAGCGGTAGAGATCGAGCTTCGCTTCGGGGAAGGCGCCCGGCTTCGCGGTGTCGCGGAGCGACTTCGACAGCAGCCACCAGTTGCCCCAGCGCGCCGACTCCTCGGGCAGCCACGGGATCTGGAAGAAGGTCCGGTACCAAGAGACCGTCGCTTCCGTCGACTCGACGTGGCGCCCCGCATCCGGGTGCGGCGTGTCGATCACCGCGAGCTTGCGGACGCGCTCGGGATGCCGGATCGCGAGGTTCCACGCGACGCCGCCGCCCCAGTCGTGCGCGGCGACGAAGGCGCTCTCGTAGCCGAGCGCGGTGACGAGGCCCGCGATGTCGTCGCCGAGGCGATCGACGGCGTACGACTCGACGCCGCGCGGCTTGTCGGAGTCGCCGTAGCCGCGCTGATCGGGAAGGATCACGCGGTAGCCGGCCTTCGTGAGCGGGTCGATCACACCCTTCCACGCGTACCAGAACTCCGGAAAGCCGTGCAGCAACACGATCGGCGGTCCGTCCGGCGGACCCGCGCGCACCACGAACAGCTCGACGTCGCCGACGTCGATCTTGCGCGCGTCGAGCTCGATGCCGAGTTCGCGGCGCGCGGCCTGCACGGCGTCGAGGCGCGGCTGGTTGCCGGAGCAGTGGCCGAGCGCAAGCAGCGCAGCGCTCATACCAATCGCGAGGCCGAAAAGGCGCCGAAGCTTCATGGAACCTCGAGGTGCCGCCCGGAGGTGCCCGGCACCGCTCCTATCTTGTGAACGCAGGGACGGTGTCGATCATGTAGTGGGCGCGCACGGGGCCGCGGATCGTGCCGGGCTCGTAGTGGACCCGTACGGCCGTGACGAAGCCGTTCGCGTCCGCCTCGACCGCGGTGACGAAGGCGTAGCTCAGCGACACCGGCAGGCCGCTCTGCGCGTCCACGAGCAGCAGACCGACCGCGTGCTCGCTGCGCCGGACCCGGCCGCCGCGGACGCGTGCGACGGCCTCCGTCGCGCCGACTTCGATCGCGACGTCGCCGATGTCCTCTGGGTGTGTCTGCGCTGCGTCACCCCACAGCGAAAGATCCGCGCCGCCATAGATGTGCATCAGGCCGGTGTCCCACTCCGACAGACCCATTGCCTTCAGGAACGGCCCGTAGTTCGCGATCTGGTCGCAGTCGGCGACGGCGTTCAGTGCCGGGCGCTGCTCGATCCGGCCGTCGGCTGCCGCGCGCGTCGCGATCCGATAGCGCCGGTACGGCATGCCCCACGAGCCGTTGAAGTCGAGCGTGAAGGGGCCCGCGTCGTGCAGCGTGACGAGTCCGTCGTCCCAGTCGAGCACGAGCGCGAAGCGCGTCTCGTTGGCGGGATCCACGATCGCACGCCCCGTCGCGCCGTCGTGTCGACCCCCGACGAACCAGAGCACCGCGCGGTCGCCGCGTCCCTCGACGACGCCGCCGAGCCAGCGGATCGAGTCGAAGCCGATCTGGTTCCACGACGGCAGCATGGTCGGGTTGGGCGCCGCGAGCCGGCCGATCTCGAAGGCGGTCCCGGGATCGCCGGGCCGCTGCGGCACGGTGTACGGCATCGCCGCCGGCGCGCGCGGCCGCACCGCGAACTCGAAGCGCTCCGCGAAGCGACCGCTCGCGGATCCTCCGAACGCTTTGAGGCCGAGGCGCCACGGCTCCGTGCGGAACCCGCCGCGGAGTTCGACGCGCAGCGTACCGCCCTCGGGTCCAGCCCAGGCGGTCTCGGGCACGATCGTGACGAAGCGGCGGTCGGCGGAGACCTCGACGACGGCGCGGCCGGACGAGAACTCGACCGCGAGGTCATCCTTGTCGATCGCGGCGAGTTCGGTGTCCCCCTGCGCGCGCACCGAGAGCGTGAAAGCGAGCGGCTCGTTGGCGTCGATCTCCGCGGGCGGCTGCTGCGACAGACCGCCGAATCGCGACGTGAAGTAGAGTCGCGCGCCGTCATTGGGAAGCGCTTCGCCGGCGCCCGAGACGCAGCGACGATCCGCCTTGCCGGCGTCGGAGAGACAGTAGTCGTAGGGGACGAAGCAGATCGACCCGTCCTCGCCGCCGATGTGGATCCCATGCGGGCCGAGCCCGGGCGAGCCGTTGAGATCGTCGCGGTCGTCGTCGATGCAGCGGTACGACCAGCGCAGCGTTCCGTCGGGATCGAGGGCGAAGAGCCGGCCGTCGCCCGATCCGAAGTAGATGTGATCTTCGGCATCGACGGCCGGGGAGGAGCGGATCGGCGCGAGCGTGTCGAAGGCCCAGACGCGCGCGCCGCGCTCGGGGTCGAGTGCATACACCGTTCCGTCCGTCGAGGCCGCGACGATGCGGCCGTCCGCGAGCTGCGCCGGGCTCGCGTAGACGTGGTCGCGCGTGGCGAAGCGCCAGATCTGCCGGCCGCTCTTCTGGCCGAACGCGCGCAGGTAGCCGTCGAAGCTGCCGACCACGACTGCGCCGTCGGCGCTCGTCGAGGTGAGCAGCGGCGAGCTGACGATGCTGCCGAGCGCGCCGCTGCTCCAGATCTTCTCGCCGCTCTCTGCATCGAATGCGAACAGGTTGCGCAGCGCGACGAACATGCTGCCGAAGAAGACCCGACCCGTCCGCGTGTTGACGGCCGGAAGCGACCAGCCCAGCTCGTTGCCGAGCCAGTGCCCGCGTTCTGATCCGGTGTCGCGGTCGATGCGGTAGTAGAGGTAGTTGTCGTTTCCGGCGAGCAGCGTACCGTCGGCGAGCAGCGCCACGTTGCCCTCCCACCAGTCCACGTTGAAGAGTTCGATGTCGTGCAGCGCCTCGACCTGCTCGGGCGTGTGCGCGCGGAACCGCCACAACTCGCGGCCGCTCTCGCGGTCGAGTGCGTACAGATGCGCGTCGCCCGACGGCACGTAGACGCGCCCCCGGTCGTCGAGCAGCGCCGACGAGTCGATGATCTCGCCGGTGAGGGATTTCCATTTCAGCGAGCCGTCGGCGCGGATCGCGTAGAAGGCGTGATCGGCCGAGCCGATGTACGCGGTGCCCTCGCCGTCGATCACGGGCGAGCTGAAGACGCCCTTGCCAGTCGCGAAGGTCCAGGGCCGCGCGGCCGTGCGCACGGGCCGCGCGGGGCTGCGTCCGGTCTGGCGCGCGTCGGCGCGGAACTTGGGCCACGGGCTCGCCGGATCGAGCGGCACGCCATAGCCGAAGCGCGCGCCGTCGAGCACCGGGTCCGGGTGCATCGCATAGTGGTTGCAATCGACCAGCCACGCCGCCGCCGCGAGGCCGAGCAGCGCCGAGAACACCGCGAGGATCCGCATCGCCATTCGCGGCAGGATAGGCCGCCCAGACCCGGTGCCGGGCGTCAAGTTTTCGGTTGGTGTCAAGTTGTTTGAATAACTTGACGGCGCAATAA
>JAGSPS010000290.1 GCA_018262315.1 Deltaproteobacteria bacterium
CTTCTCGGCGGCGCCGCTGCCGGTCACGGCGAGCTTGACCTGTTGCGGCGACAACTCGGAGATCGGGATGCCGCACGCGGCGATCGCCGCGAGCGCAACGCCGCGCGCCTGGCCGAGCACGAGCGCCGCGCGCACGCTGCGACCGGCGAAGATGCGCTCGACGGCGGCGAACTCCGGTCGATGCTCGGCGATGATGCGCGCGATCTCGCGGTACAGGAAGGCGAGACGATCCGGCAACGCGCCGCCACGCGGCGGTCGCAGCGTCCCGTGCGCGACGTGCACGACATGCCCAGCCCGTCGCTCGACGAGGCCGTAGCCGGTCGCGATCGAGCCGGGATCGAGTCCCAGGATCCGCATCAGTCGAGCCGCTGCATCGAGTTGCTTCCGTCCGCTCGAGGTGTTGGACGGGGGGTACGCGCAAGGGAACGTAGCCTGCTATGAGAGGCGCTCCATCTCCTCCTCGGAGATGTCGAAATTCGAGAACACCTCCTGGACGTCGTCGAGGTCTTCGAGCGCCTCGGCGAGTTCGAGCATGCTCTTCGCCTGCGCGCCTTCGAGCGCCGTGGTGGTGCTGGCGCGCATCGAGATCTCGGCGCTCGCGGGCGTGAAGCCCTTCGCGACGAGCGCATCGCGCACGGCCTCGAAGTTCTTCGGGTCGGCGATCACCTCGACGCTGCTCTCGCTGTCGACGACGTCGTCGGCGCCCGCTTCGAGGCCCGCTTCCAGGATCGCGTCGAGGTCCACGCTCGCGCGATCGAACTCCAGCACCCCGACGCGCTCGAAGAGATGCGAGACGCAACCCATCTGCCCGAGGTTGCCGCCGGCCTTGGTGAAGGTGTGGCGCACCTCGCCGGCCGTGCGATTGCGGTTGTCGGTGAGGGTGCTCACGATCACCGCGACGCCCCCCGGGCCGTAGCCCTCGTAGACCACCTGCTCGAAGTTCGCGCCTTCGTCGCCGCCGGTGCCCTTCTTGATGGCCCGCTCGATGTTGTCCTTGGGCATGTTGGCGGCGCGCGCCTTGTCGACCACCAGCCGCAGGCGTGGATTGGCGGTGGGATCACCCCCACCGACGCGGGCGGCGGTCGCGATCTCGCGGATGATCTTGGTGAAGATCTTGCCGCGCTTGGCGTCGATCGCGCCCTTCTTCCGCTTGATCGTCGACCACTTGGAATGACCCGACATGCTTGCTCTCCGCGCGCGCTCGGTAGCACGCGGCGCGCGCGGCGGCTAACGAGCAGAGGCTGCGCAGACGACTCAGGAAAGCCCGCGTGATTCCCGATACCAGAGGGGGCTCTCCCCGCACCCCGCGGGGCGAGCCAACCGACGACCCAGCGGGCCAGGCGCTCCGAGCCCTGCCCCTCCTACGGAGTTGAAGCGCCCATGGCCACGGCGATCGGCATCGACCTCGGCACCAGCAACTCCTGCGTGGCGATCGCACGGCGCGGTCGCGTCGAGGTGCTCGAGAACTCGTACGGCGAGCCGATCTCGGCGAGCGTCGTCCACTTCGGTGACGACGGCACGTCGCTCGTCGGCAATCAGGCCAAGGCGTGCGCGGTCCAGGATCCCGAGAACACGATCAGCGCCGCGAAGCGCCTGATGGGCCGCTACTTCTTTTCGGAGGAAGTGAAGAAGGCGAAGGCGGTCTGCTCGTACAAGATCGTCGAGGGCCCGAACCACTCGGTGCGCGTGAAGGTACGCGAGCAGGCGCTCGCGGTCCCGGAAATCTCGGCGCTGGTGTTGCGCGAGATGAAGGAGATCGCCGATGCGCGGCTCGGCCAGCCCGTCTGCCAGGCCGTCATCACGGTGCCTGCCTACTTCAACGACAACCAGCGCCAGGCGACGCGAGACGCCGGGCGCATCGCCGGCCTCGAAGTCCTGCGCCTGCTCAACGAGCCCACCGCGGCGGCGCTCGCCTACGGCTTCGGCAAGGGACTCGCGCAACGCGTCGCCGTCTACGACCTCGGCGGCGGCACCTTCGACATCTCGATCCTCGAGATCGGCTCGGACGTCTTCGAGGTGCTCTCGACCTGCGGCGACACCTATCTCGGCGGCGAAGACTTCGACGACCGCGTGATCGACCTGCTCGCAGAAGAGTTCCAGGCACAGCATCAGATCAACCTCCGCAAGGATCGCTACGCGCTCGAGAAGCTGAAGGTCGCCGCGGAGTCCGCGAAGAAGGCGCTCTCCGCCGACGACGAGACGCGGATCCAGATCGAAGGCGTGGCGAAGACGCCCGAAGGTGCGGCGCTCTCGCTCGAGCGCACACTCACGCGCGTCGAGTTTGCGGCACTGGTCTCCGACCTGATCCAGCGCACCTTCAAGGTATGCGACGAGGCCCTGCAACAGGCGAACCTCACCGTGCGCGATCTCGACGGCGTGATCCTGGTGGGAGGGCCGACGCGTCTTCCGCTGGTGCGCGAAGCGGTCGAGCAGTACTTCCAGCGCGAGCCCAAGACCGACGTCGACCCCGACCAGGTGGTGGCGATGGGCGCTGCAATCCACGCCGCCGCGCTGGTGGGCGAAGAGCAGGAATCGCGACTGCTCGACGTGACGCCGCTCTCGCTGCGCATCGGCGTCGCCGGTGGACTCGCCGAGACGATCATCGAGCGCAACACGCCCGTGCCGATCGAGCAGACCAGCGTCTTCACCACCTTCAAGGACTTCCAGCAATCGGTGCGGATCCGCGTGTACCAGGGCGAGTCGCGACGAGCGGAAGAAAACGAACTGCTCGGCGAATTCGAATTCTCCGGCTTCAAGAACGCGCGGCGCGGCGAAGTGCGCATCGAGGTCACGTTCGAGATCGACACCGACGGCATCGTCAAGGTGACCGCGCGCGACCCCGACACCGCGCAAGCCGCCTCGACCCAGATCCACCTCTCATCGGGCCTCTCCGAGGAGGAGATCCGCGGCCTGATCGACAAGCACCACGCCCCGGCGGCGCCGAGCGCGGCGCCCGGGCTGGAGACGAGTGGCGCGACGCTGGCGGCAGTCGCGAGCGTCGCCGCGAACCCGCCTGCGCTCGCAGGCGCGCCCGCCGATCCCTTCGACGCGCTAAACGCCTGCGCGGGGGAAATCGAGTTCGACGCCGAGCAACTCGAGGCGGCGGCGAACATTCCGCTCGAAGGCCCTGCCGACTCGGCGTTCGAACTCGATCCCGCGCCCCTGGAAATCGGAGCAGCGGCCGCGCCCAGTGGCGGCGGAGCAGGCGACGCAGGGGAGATCGAGTTGGACGGCGCCGGCGCGGATGACGCACTCGACGTGCTCGACGAAGCCGATCTCGATTCACTCGCCGCGCTCAGCGACGACGAGGCCGCCAGCGCGGCCGAGGATTCCGCTCCGGAGGCGACGACGCAGCGCCGCGCAGCGCCGGCCGGCGGCCTGTTCGGCTCGCCCGACAGCGATCTCTCGATCTTCGGCGACGAAGACGACGAGATCTAGGAATGGGCGCGGTGGCGGCACAGGCTACGACCGAAATCCGGGCGCTCGCACAGATTCTCGACGAACTCGACTACTACAACGTGCTCGAGATCACGCCGGATGCGTCAGCCTCCGAGGTTCGCGCCGCGTATCACCGCGCCACGCGCCGCTTCCACCCCGATGGTCATCGCCAGATCGGCGATGACATGCGCCCGGTGCTGGGCCGCATCGCCAAGCGCGTCGCCGAGGCGTACTCGGTGTTGCGCGACCCGCGCCGCCGCCAGGTCTACGATCAACAAATCCGCGGCGACTCCGCTCGCGTGCGAATGCCGCTCGTGCAGGCCGAAGCCGAGGCAGAACGGCAGAGCCGCGACGCGCGCCTCGGCAAGACGCCCAACGGTCGCCGCTACTTCGTACTCGCACAAGCCGACGTCGCCCGCGGCGACAAGGTTGCTGCCGAACGCAACCTCCGCACCGCACTCACGTTCGAACCCGACAACGGCGTGTTCAAAGATCTTCTGGGGCAGCTTCGCGGCAAGCGCTGATCCTCTCGCGACGCGGTGCGAAGCGCTTCGATCTGGCTAATCTCCGGCCCCGTGCCGCCCGCCCGCGTGACCCTTCGACTCGCTCGCCTGCTCGTCCTCGCGCTCGCCATCCCGCTCGCATGCGGCGGGGAAGAACCCAGCGCCGCGAGCAACGCCGCGAAACCCGCAACGCCGGCGCCCGCACCCACCGCGACGCCCGCGCAGACCGCAGCAGCGGCGCAGCCGCAACCGCCTCCCCCGACGCCACCGCGCCGCGAACCGCCGCTGCCCGGGTTCGACGGCGTCACGCTCGACGGCAAGGCATTCGCCGCGCGCGATCTGCTCGGCAAGCGCGCGCTCGTCTTCTTCTTCAATCCCGACGTCGCGGAGGCCGGGCCCGCGGCCGA
>JAGSPS010000291.1 GCA_018262315.1 Deltaproteobacteria bacterium
CGCCGCCGGCGATCGCGTCGCCGGTCACCCGCTCGACGCGCAGGATGCCGCGCAGCAACGTGACCACCACGAACGCGAGGTACGACGCAAAGATCGCGTGCGCCGCGATCGAGAGCGACGCGTGACCGCCGAAGCCCGCGACGAGTTCGAGTGCAATCGCGCCGAATCCGACCGCGCCGGGAATGAGCACATCGCGCCCGCCCCTTCCCACGACGCGCAGGCTCGAGGCGATCACCGCGAGGAACAGCACCGCGCTGACCAGCCGCCATCCGCTCCCCGCGCCGAGCAGCGGCGTCACCACCAGGAACCCGCCGAGCGCTCCGAGCAGCGCGACGAAGGAGAGCTGGATCCGGGGCCGCGGCACGGGTCAGCGCGAACGCGCGCGCGACGCCCGTCGCGTTCGCGCGGCGTCGAGATCGGCGGCGACTTCGCCCAGTACTCGTGCGAGCGCCCGGTTCCACGCCGCCGCGAGTGCGGGCGGCGAACCATCCGCCGCGGCTTCGGTCACCGCATAGTGTTTCTGGAAGGCGATCGCCGCGCCGGTCGCGTGCGCGTCGAGCAGTCGCACCGTGATGCCGATCGCCACCTGCGGCGCCGCAGCATCGCGCAGATCCGCGTAGAGCGACTCGATGTCGACCTCCAGCAGCCAGTCGGCGGGCGCCTCGGATCCCTGCACCACGGTCGCGAAGTGCGTGCCGTCACGCAGCCACAGGGCGAGCACGTCGCGCAGCAGGATGCCGGGCGGCCCGGCGAACTCGTTGTAGAAATCGCTCGCGAAACTCTCCTCGCCGGTTCGGTGCACGAAGCCGCGGTTCTGGAACGGCGTCGATGCATGCACCACGCCGACGCGCAGCACGCCTGCGCGCGGACCCGACACCGGATCCGGCCGTCCCGGCGCCAGCACGAAGCGCTGCTTCTCGAGCGGCTGGCGGGCGAGTACACCCGAGCAGCCGGCACCGAGCAGGGCGGCGCCGAGCAGCAGCGTGATGAGCGCGCGCGGCATCGGCATCGCGACGCTCATCGGGCCGGTGCCTCCACCGGCTTCGGTGGAGCGCCGAAGAGCAGGAACGAGGGATACGCGCGGGCCGTCTCCGATGCCTCGCGCAGGTTCGCGGTCGCGACGCGCAGGTTGTCGAGGGTGACCGCGAGATCGTCGCCACTGGCGTCGAGCAGGTGTTGCACGCGCAGCAGCGTCGCCGTCACCTGCTCGAGGCTCTTGTGCGCGTCCTGGTTCACGCCGCGCAGATCGGCCGCGATGATCGCCTTGCGCGCTTCGCTGCTGGTGCTGCGCAGGTCGGTGAGCAGTTCGCCGACGGACTTGCGCGCGCCCTCGACGTCGGCCTTGCCGAGCGAGTCGTTGAGGCTCACCAGCAGCGTGTCGAAGTTGGTGAGCAGCCGCTCGACGTCGAGCTTGTCGATGCGCGACACCAGGCGCTCGGCCGCCGACGAGAGCTGCGAGATCGTGCTCGGGGCCGACGGCACGTAGATGGTCTCCGGATCGAACGAGATCGCCATCGGTGGATTCTTCGTGGGATCCACATAGTCGGCCTGGATGAACGAGGTGCCGGTGATGCCGAGCGGCGTGATCCGCAGGCGCAGCCCCTTCGAGGCCAGTTCCTTCACGTTCTCGACGCGTTCCTCGCGGCTGCGCTCCATCTCACCGCTGCGATCGAGATCCATCCGCACCAGCACGCGGTTGCCTTCTTCCGAGGGGTTCGGGGAATTGTCGAGTGCGTAGGTGTCGGCGACCAGACCGATGTAAGCGACGGTCCCGATCTTCACGCCGCGCAGCTTCACCGGGGAGCCCACTTCGAGGCCCTGCACCGACTCCTCGAAGACGGTCTCGAAGAGGATGGGCTTGCGGAACAGACTCCCGCCGCCGATCACCAACGCGCCGATCACCGCGAGCGCGATGCCGCCGAACACGAAGGTGCCGACGCGGACAAATCGGGCTTCGTCGCTCATGCCAATCCTCCTGCAGCTGCTACCGGCTCGGCTTCGCGGCGGAAGAAGCGGCGCACCCACTCGTCCGTCGCGTGATCGCGCAGCTCCTGCGGCACTCCCGTCGCAACGATGCCGTGGACGCGCGGGTCGAGCATGATGACACGGTCCGCGATGGTGTAGATGCTCGGCAGCTCGTGGGTCACGACCACGAAGGTGACGCCGAGCGTGCGCGCGAGTCGCAGGATCGTCTGATCGAGCTCGGCGGAGGTGATCGGATCGAGGCCCGCCGACGGCTCGTCGAGGAAGAGGATCGCCGGGTCGAGCGCCATCGCGCGCGCGATCGCCGCGCGCTTCTTCATGCCGCCGCTGATCTCCGAGGGGTAGAAGCGCTCGAAGCCCTCGAGCTGCACCAGGCGGAGCTTGCTGGCGGCGATCGCGTCCATCGCGTCATCGGGGAGATCGGCGAATTCCTCGAGCGGGAGCCGCACGTTCTCCTGCAGCGTCATCGAGCCGAAGAGCGCGCCGCTCTGGTACATCACGCCGATCTTGCGAAGCAGCCGGCGTCGCGCTTCGCCCTCGGCGCTGGTGATGTCGCCTCCGTCGATCAAGATGTGACCCGCGGCGGGGCGGTAGAGTCCGATCATGTGTTTCAGCAGCGTGCTCTTGCCGCAGCCCGATCCACCCAGGATCACGAACACTTCGCCGCGCTTCACTTCGCACGAGAGGCGGTCGAAGATCAGCCGATCGCCATAGCGCGCGGTCAATTCGTCGACGCGGATGATCGTCTCACCCCGTTCGGCCATCGCCTAGATCCCGAGCACGTAGAAGACCACGGCGAAGATCCCGTCGGTCGCCGCGATCAGGATGATGCCGCTCACCACCGCGCTGGTTGCGGAGGCGCCGACCGCCTGCGCGCCGTTGCCGGTCTGCAAACCGCGCAGACAGCCGACCGCGGCCACGATCACACCGAACACCAGCGCCTTGGCGAAGCCGCCGACGACGTCCGACACCGTGACGGATTCGAGGATGCGGTTCGCGAAGGTCACCGGTGGGAAACCGAGTTGCACGAAGACGACGAGCCCGCCGATCAGCGCGAAGGCGCTGGTCAGCACCGTCAGCGCCGGCACGACGGCCACCGCGGCGAGCACGCGCGGCACCACCAGGAAGCGCACCGGTTCGAGGCCCATCGTCGAGAGCGCGTCGATCTCCTCGTTGACCTTCATCGTGCCGATCTCGGCGGCGAACGCCGAGCCCGAGCGCGCGGTGAGCAGGATCGCCGCCATCAGCGGCCCCAGTTCGCGCAGCATCGAGATCCCGAGCAGATCCGCCACGAAGATCTCCGCGCCGAAGCGCTGCATCGGGATCGCGCCCTGGAAGGCGAGGATCAGGCCCAGCAGGAAGCCGACCAGCGCCACGATCGGCACGGCGCCGATCCCGGCGCGATCGGCCACCGTCACCGCATCGCGAAAGCGCAGCTCGCCCGGATGGCGCAAGACGCGCAGCGTGAAGACCGAGAGTTCTCCCACGAACGAAACCAGCGCGCGCAGATCCGACACGACTTCGAGCGTCGAGCGACCCAGACCCGCGAGGAACGAGGGTCGCTTCGCGGGCTTCGCAGTCGCCGCGGCTTCCGACGGGCGCAACATCGCGACGACCTGGCCGAACTCGTCGCGCAGACCCTCGATCGCAAAGGAGCCGCCCGCCGCGCGCTGCTCGCGCTCGATCGCGACCAGCAGCGCGGCCCCGGCGGTGTCGCAGTACACGAGCCCGCTCGCGTCCACGACGAGCGCGTCGCGACCGGCCCCGCGCGCGGCCAGCGTCGCCTCGCGCCAGAGCGCGCCCGTCGAGTCCACGTCGAGATGGCCGGAGAGGACCAGCCGCAAGGCGCCCGCGGCGTCGCGTTCGGCGCGGAGCCGTGCTCTCGAAGCGGACTCGGCCTTCGCTGCGGCGTTGCGTTGCACGGGGCGCGAGTATCCGCGATCGCGTTGGGGCGCGCCCGCGCTCGAGCCGGAGTCGCCGCGAACTCACTCCTCCTGGCAGTCCCGGCAGTGCCCGTAGAGTTCGTGCCGGTGCCGGAGCAGCCGGAAGCCGTACTCGCCCGCAATCCGGTCCTGCGCCGACTCGATCATCGAGCACTCGAACTCGACGATCCGGCCGCAGCGCACACAGACGAGGTGGTCGTGGTGCTCGTGGGGAATCTCGTAGCGGGTGATGCCGTCCTCGAAGCTCCGCTCGATCGCGAGACCGGCCTCGCAGAAGAGCTTCATGGTGCGGTAGACGGTGGTGAAACCGATGTGCGGATGGCGCGCCCGCACGCGCTGATACAGATCGTCGCTCGAGATGTGACCCGTGACTTCGAGGAACACCTCGAGGATCGCTTCGCGCTGCTTGG